>NZ_JAJTDH010000029.1:0-107100 GCF_021300285.1 Microcystis sp. 49638_E5
TGTGTAAGACAGTACATGGTTTTTTAACTGTGGTATGCGACGGTGGTGGAAGCAGAAACTTAAATCGTGAGGTTTAGGAATCGCCGCACTTTTAGGGCGGCGAGGATGTCAACTGTTAAGACCGCAGTTTCCCCGCGACCAACCCCATTCTTCCACTCCCACGGAAATTTGCGAACCGGGACGGACATCTCCTTTGGATAAGTCTATCAGAGTGACACTGACTGCGGCGAATAAACTGCCCCGATAAATCGGCTGTCCTTTGTTGTTGGTATTTTTAAAGCTAAGGCTAGAAACTTGGGGAGGTTGACCGGAGCGCGTCCAGCGAATGCGCTCAAAACGTCCATTGATAAATTCTGCTGAATAGGACCAACCGTTATTCATGCGGCCTCGACAAAAAAGCTGTTGTGTGGCTACGGTAGGGGGAATATTGACAGATAAACTCAGAAGGCTGAAGGTAGCGAGAGCGATCGGCAAAAATTTCATAAAAGTTGGCACTATAGGGTCAAATAATCCTATTATAAGTTTTTAGTTCGCAAATTTAACTATCGCGGCCGCGGTAAGTTCCGGTTTTTCGAGATGGGGAACATGACCACAGCGAGGAATCCAAACCAGTTGATTATTGGGTAAGGCCTGCTGAAATATCTTCGCGTCTTTTGTGCCTAAAATTTGATCGTTTTCTCCCCAAATAATCAGCGTTTCTCGGTTTATTTGGCTTAATTTCGGCAAAAATGCCCCATAACCGCCACTTTTGGTAAAGGAGATTAAAGCCTCACTCCAGTGGGGACAATTCAGGTGCAGATTGGCACAGGTGCAAGCATCAACAGTGGCCAAAGTTGCATCAAAATAGGCAGTACGACTGATATTTTGACGCACGCGGGGATTGGCTAAAAAATTAGTTGCCCACTTATCGAGGGGAGAAAACATCAATTTACCCAAAACTGGGGGGTTAGCTAGTCCTGCGCTGTCAATCAGGACTAATTTTGCCACTATTTCCGGGTAGGAGAGGGCAAAATCTAGGGCCACTGCACCCCCCATGGAAGCACCGACTAAAATTATCGGTTCTGCGATCGCAGTTTGCCAGAAATGGTAAAGATGGCTTTTAATAGTTTTCGGAGATACTTGTAAATCTGGGTATCGCTCAGTAAAACCGAAGCCGAGTAGATCTATCGCCCAAGTTTCCCTATTTTGGGCGAGTAAGGGTAGTAAACGCCTAAATTCCAGCAGGGAACTATCAAAACCGTGCAGGAGAAGAAAAGGCGGTTGACCTTGCCCTTGTTGACTATAGGTAGTTAGAATCGATCGAGGATAGATGGGGCTATCGATGGCAATTTGTTGGATATTTTGGAGGAGAGCAAGGGAGGTATCTTCACTCAATCCCTCCCTAACAGTGGGTAAAAAGTTGGGATAATTCACGGATGAGGGCGAAAGTTTGATGAGGCAACAGGCAAGAGGCAGTTAGATATGTGTAGTTAGTTGTCTCTAGCTACAGATGTTAATAGCTAATTTCGAGGGTGACAGCAGCGCGCAGGGTTTGTTCCCCTCCGATAACCGGGCTACTGGCAGCATCGGCACTCCGAAAAACCGCTTCTGAGCGGGCTATTGGCACGGGATTACTGGTATTACCCACTTGGATAGAAACCGTTTCTTTCGGCACTAAACCGAGGGCTTGTAACACGATTGTAGCCTGTTCTCTAGCTTGTTCCGTGGCTTTGATGAGAGCGGTTCTTTGGGCAGCTGCGATCGCTGATTCTCCAGCAGTAAAACTGACCCCATCGATGCGTGTTGCCCCGACTTTGACCGCTTCATCGATTAAAATCCCCGCTTGGGCTATATCAACCTGAAAACTAATCAAATTAGCCCCGATATAACCGATTAAACGTCTTTGGTTGTTGCTGAAGTCGTAATTGGGCTGTAAACTAATGCCAGTGGTTTCCAATTTTTCCACTTGACGGGAACGGAGAAATTTAACCACCGCATCGCTACGATTGGCGGTTTCCCGCTGCACCTTACCCGCTTCTTTGCCTTGAATTTCTACGCCTAAGCGCACTATTGCTTGAGAAGTGGCGATATTTTCTATTCCTTCTCCCGTTACGGTAATTGTCCTCAATTCTCTTTCGTTTGCGTAACTAGGCATAACTAATCCGGTGTTGATGAGGATAAGGGACAGCAAAAAAGCCAAGCAAAATTTTCTGTAATTCATGAAAAATCCGTAGCGATCGATACTATATTTCGATTCTAGCCTTTATTTTGGGCAATTGAGTGGAAGATTATCCCTTTTCTGTCACTTTCGCAATATTGGTGACTAAGCTCTGGGAACTTGAGAAGGGGCATTTAAGCAATGAGTGTGAAGAACCACAGAGACACAAAGAACACAAAGACCGATCGCTATTATATAAGTAGGTAGGCGTTAAAAGTTATCAGACACCCCCCTTATCAAGGGGGGATTAAGAGGGGATCGGCACCCCCCTTATCAAGGGGGGCAGGGGGGATCGAACCTAAAATCCATTTTTAATTTAATTATAACCAGCTACTTAAGTTAAACTTATCACACAGAACCTAGAAGAGCCGATAAATTCTCAAAACTTGCTATGATCTAACAAGATTGTTAATGCACTTTCTCGGATTAATTATCCCCTGCAATGACTCGCCAAATTCACGACCAATTTGCCAAGGAATATTTAGAAGAACTCTTAGCGTCTCTAGGGACGATTAAAAAGAGCAAGAAAGTCAAGAGTGAAGTTCAAGAAATCGATGTCTGGTTTGAACCAGCCAGTTCAGCATCAAGGACTGAATTACCCTTGGGCATACTCGCTAAAATGGCGGCGACTTGCTGCTTATTTGAACCCTTCCGTAATCCTCCCTCCGAGGTAGAGATTCGCAGCTGCATCTCAAAGTTATATGCGGTTCATGGCGAGGTCTTGAGGAAGGCGAAACGGACAAACAAAACTCTAACTGAAGCTGAACTACCAGTTCTCTGGATTTTAACGCCTACTTTTTCGGCGAGAATGATTGAAGAAGTCGTGGGAATCCCCCCTTCATTCCTACCGGAAGAGGGGATGAAAGAGGAGTGGGGAAAAGGAGTTTATTTTTCCCCTAGCCTGTTCAAAACAGGAATCGTCGCCATCCATCAATTACCAGTCAATGAGGAGACTTTATGGTTGAGGGTACTAGGGAAAGGAGGGACGCAAAAACGGGCAGTAGAAGAATTAGTGCAATTACCTGAAGGTAATCCTTTCCAAGAGAATTTACTGGAAATTCTGGCCAACTGGCGCAAGAGTTTGGAATTAAGAGATAATTTAAGTGCCGAAGAACAGGAGGACATTATGAACCTATCACCAGCTTATTTACAACAACGAGAAGAGTGGAAACAAGAAGGAATACAAGAAGGGATACAACGAGGCAGTTTAGAAGGACAACTATCCCTGATAACCAGTCTTCTGGAAGGACGTTTTGGCAGCCTAGATGCAGAATTATCTGGTCTGGTGGAACAGATTGCCCAACTTCCTATCTCGGAACGCACCGGGTTACTTCTTTCTCTGGCTAATTTATCTCGCTCAGAACTGTTAGAAAGATTCAGGGAAAATTAAACTTTCACTCCCCCTAAGCTAGGAAAAACTATTCCCAAGCATTAATGGTAGTATATCTGCTGAATTATGGGCAAATCTCGCTCGCAGAACACATGAGTAGAAAACGGGTTTCTCGGAGAAACCCGTTTTCTGTGCGTTACTCAACGGATTTAGTATGACAACTGATAAAAACCCCTCTAATTAATGAAAGGGAATTGTCGGATTTTATTGATGGTATTAGGAGACTTTTGTGGTTTCTTTTTCTGAGGATTTGGAGGATTTCAATTGGCGCTTGAGGGTTGAAGCTGCGCCGAGAGTGCCGAGGACGAGGAGACTGAGGGTTGAGGTGGGTTCAGGCACTAGCATAGTACCGGTGTTGGTATTGGTAAAAGAGAAGCTCAGGTCATTGTAATTAAATGGACCATTAAACAGATCTTCAAAGCTGACTAAAGTTTTGTTTGGCATCCAGTTTTCTTGCACTCTGGCATGAGTCTTGTTGTCTGGATTTCGGCTAGCGGGTCCGGTAAAAAAGTTATTCCCTGTATTTTGGACAAACAGTCGGAATATCAATTCAGCACCGATAGAAAAAGAACCTAATGATACCGTACTACCCACTGTCGAAGAGAGATTATTGAAGATAAAAAGATCGTTAGAAAAATCTCCATCGTCACCAGGGTTGCCTAATCCATCAAGCATTAAGTACAAACTGTTGCTGAACGAGGCAGAATTGCCCTCATAAGTCGCTATTACTGGAGAAGTATTACTTACCAACACTTTTATCCCTTCAGTGCCTGGGGATGCTATGGGAAAGGAATATGCCGCCATCGGAGCGGAGACAACCGCCCCAAAAACTGCTCCTAGTGAGAAATACCAAACGTGATTCATTATCTTTCTCCTGTGTTAACTTTACAGTGTTAATTTCACGTCCGTATGATACACATTACCCCCCCCCACAAATGTATTCTAAGCTACATTTTTATAAATATTTACATTACTCTCCGTCAGGCTTCTTTGGCAAGGTTAAGAGCGATCGCATTCTATCTTTTGGTAGTTAATAATGCCGTTGACAAGAGCTAAGTTAAGATTGAAGGGCATTCAGTTGTTAATTCGTGTAATTCTTGAGTAGGGCGAAAATATGACGACACTACTTGTACAAGCGACCTCGGCTCCTTTGATGATTGATCTTCCTTGGATTATGCCGATGACGGAGGAGCAATTTTATGAATTTTGTTTAGCCAATCGAGATTTACGCATTGAACGCAGTGCTAGTGGAGAAGTGATCGTTATGCCTGCTGCTTTTTCAGATACGGGTAATCGCAATTTTAATATAGCTCTGCAACTGGGGAACTGGTCAGAACTAGATGGAACGGGGCTTGGGTTTGATTCTAGTGCGGGTTTTACGCTGCCCAATGGTGCGACTCGTTCACCGGATGCTGCTTGGATTAAATTAGAACGCTGGAATGCTTTAACAGAAAAACAAAAAGCCTCTTTTGCCCCCATCTGTCCCGATTTTGTCATTGAATTACGTTCTGCTAGTGATACAGTATCCAGTTTGCAGAAAAAGATGGAGGAATATATTGCCAATGGTACTTTATTGGGTTGGTTAATCGATCGCCAAAATCGCCAAGTCTATATTTATCGCCCCCATCGAGAACCGGAGATTTTAAATGCTCCTGAAACCATTAGTGGTGATCCAGAATTGCCGGGGTTTGTATTAGTAATGGCTAAGATTTGGTAAATGCGATCGCTGATGAAAGGTTCCGTCAATATAGAACAGCCAAGCACGATTAACGCTGTCCTATATTGTTTCTCAAGAGAATCCACTCAACATCGATAGAACAGCGATAACTAATCATCCTGTTAAGATTGGGTCAGGGTAGCTAATTCTGAGGCCAAAGGATCAACCCGGCGTAAATTTGCCCCTAATGCTCCTAATTTACCCTCTAAATTATCGTAACCTCGATCGAGGTGATGGAGTCCCTGCACAATAGTAGTCCCCCGGGCTGCCAATCCTGCCACCACCAAAGCTGCCGAAGCGCGTAGATCCGTGGCCATCACCGGCGCCCCGGAGAGGAAAGGCACACCGCGCACTAAAGCCACATTTCCTTTGACCTTTATATCTGCTCCCAGACGCTTTAATTCGGCCACATGACGCAGACGATTTTCAAAAACCGTCTCATTAACCACACTACTGCCCTCGGCTAAAGTTAACAGAGCCATAAATTGGGCCTGCATATCTGTGGGAAAACCGGGATAGGGCAGGGTTTCGATATCGGTGGCTTTTAAGTCTTTAGGGATAATCCGGAGACGATTAGGACCATCTTCCACCACTTCTGGACCGATTTCGTGCAGTTTGGCAATTACCGAAGCTAAATGGCTGGGAATTACGGGATAAAGACTAATTTCTGAGCGGGTAATCGCCCCGGCTATCAGTAAAGTCCCGGCTTCAATGCGATCGGGAATGATACTGTAATCGGTACTGTGCAGACGGGAAACTCCCTCGATGACAATTGTATTGGTTCCGGCACCGCGAATTTTTGCCCCCATGGAAACACAAAAATTGGCTAAATCAATCACCTCTGGCTCCTGGGCTGCATTGCCGAGAATGGTTTCCCCGTCCGCTAAAGTCGCCGCCATCATTAGGGTTTCCGTCGCTCCCACACTGGGATAATCCAGATAAATATTCGCCCCTTTCAGACGACCATTACCCTTAACGCGGGCGTGTACCATGCCACCATCGATTAATACATCTGCACCCATTGACTGTAGGCCCCTAACGTGCAGATCCACCGGTCTGGCCCCAATGGCGCAGCCGCCGGGGAGGGGAACTTTTGCTTCTCCTAAACGGGCTAAAATCGGTCCAATGGCAAAAAAACTGGCCCGCAACTGGGAGACGAGATCGTAGGGTGCTTGAGCTTGTTTGAGGTCTCTGCCATCAATCTCTAGTCTATCTCCGGTGCGACGGACCTGCACGCCCAAAGCCGAGAGAATTTGACTCATCCGCTCGATATCGGCTAGGGCTGGTACATTACTAATCTGGCACTCGTCGGAGCAGAGTAAAGCTCCCGCCATAATCACGAGAGCGGCATTTTTGGCACCACTGATCTTGACTTCACCCCGGAGAGAGTGACGACCTTGAATTTCTAAATAGGGATGCTCGGTATCGATGGTCATAGGATGATTCATTTATCTTAGTTGGGAGTCTTGGCTAAGGAAAGCTTCGGTAAAATGAGACTGCATCTTATCAGATTTTTGAGGAAATTATTGGTGATTCTACCCCGAAAAGCGATTTTTGTCTTAATTATCTGAACTATCTTGACTTATGGATTGTCCGATAGTATAGTAGGAGATTGTGAAAGAAAAATGCGGAACTGGCGGAATTGGTAGACGCGCTAGATTCAGGTTCTAGTGTCTGCAAAGACTTTCGGGTTCAAGTCCCGAGTTCCGCATTATCTCCCTCAAAACGTAGTTATTTAGGGCAGCCCTAGCGGGGTGAAAAATCCGATTGGCTATGATTAGCAGTGTTCAAAACCCTTTAATCAAGCAAATTCGCAAGCTACACCGCACTAGAGAGCGACAGGAGCAGAATTTGTCCTTAATTGAGGGAACCCACTTACTAGAGACGGCTTTAGCCGTGAATTGTTCCCTAGAGACGGTTTGTTATACTGAAAAGTGGCAGCAAAGACAGGGAGAATTAGCAGAGAAGCTTCAAAATCAAGCGAAACGAGTCGAGATAGTTTCCCCGGAAGTCCTCGCTTCCCTAGCGACAACGGTTAATCCCGATGGTGTGATTGCCACTATTGCCCGTGATCACCTTCATCCAGTCCCCCAAAATCCGCTACAATTGGGCTTAGTTTTGGAAAGATTGCAGGATCCGGGTAATCTCGGCACTATTATCCGCACTGCCGTGGCTACAGAGGTACAGGGTATCTGGTTAAGTCTCGATAGCGTCGAAATCGATAACCCCAAAGTGATCCGCAGTTCCGCCGGGGAATGGTTTCGATCGCCCCTGGTGGTAGAATCGGATTTATCGGCTTTAGTGAAAAAATATCAAGCACAGGGGGTAAAAGCGATCGCGACTTTACCCACAGCCACCAAAAGCCACTGGGAGATTGATTTTACCCGTCCGACTTTAATATTATTAGGCAATGAAGGGGCTGGTTTATCACCCCAATTAGCGACTTTAGCCGATGAAACGGTGAAAATTCCCCTCTTTGGTGGTGTGGAATCTTTAAATGTTGCGATCGCTACTGCTGTCATCCTCTACGAAGCTAGAAGACAATTAAGCTGCCCGCGCATTTGAATTGCTTGTTGAGATGAGGCACTCATGCAAGGGGCAAGAGGCAACAGTAAAGAGATTGGGGGAGATTTAGCCAATCTAAGAAAGTGATAGCAAAGTAGCGATTGCGGGGAGCAGTTTTGCACATGACTCGGCCAGTTTGGCAGCATCGGGCAAACCGGCAATCGTTCCTTTGAGAATTTTCAAAGCAGTTTTTGCCGCTTTTTGGAGTGCATTATCTTCAGGTTTCTGTCCTGCTTCTGCCAAGGTTTTGACCTGTTCCATCGCCTCCGCTTTATCTTCCGGCGTTAGGTGGGATTCATTTTTGATCGCAGATTGAAGCTGTTCGAGCAGTGTGGCCAGTTGAGTTGCTTCAGGGGTATTCGTCGATTGCAGTTGACCGATGCTGTTCGTGACCACACCGCTAATTTGTCCGAGTGCAACCCCGGTCATGGTTTGGTTTTCGCCTGCGGCGGCAATTCCGCTCACGTTTCCCTGTACGCCGCTGATGTTGACGTTTCCTTTATTTTCTGTCATAGTTTCTCCAAAGTTGTAATAGTTTTCCGCGTAAAGCTTTGGGCTGGTGTCGGGTTCAGCAAAGTTAGAATCAACCGCTTCATAAGCTTTTCCTGTTAGAGTGCCCTTGTATTGATTCTGGCTTTTTTGTTGCCATTTAATATAACCATATTCTTCTAATATATCGAACGTTGCGAATGTGAAAGGAGGCCAGCTATCAGAACCCTTGTAATCAACCCAACCATAATCTGTAAGATTCCTAATGTACCAAATACTGTCCTCTTTAAGATTACCAGCCCGTACTTCTTTAACTATCCATTGCAAAAGGTTTTTTTGTTTTTCTGTTAAGGTCATATTTATACCTCGAAAAGTAAAGAACAGTACTATTATACTATTTACTTTTGATTTTCGTAACGGGAATTTGCTAAAACCGACCTTTATATAAATCCCTCGGATAGGTGAAACTGTTTCTATGAATAGTGAAATTTGAGACAGTCAACCAATTTTTTACACTTCCGTTTTTTTGGCAGATTTTGGCGGAATTTGGGCGGCTGTTAAGGTGACGATTTGGCCATCTTTGAAAATGCTGATAGACTCTCCTAAGAGGCGGTGTCTCTCAATTGCTTCTGCGATTGCGACTCTAACACCTGTATCGATTCGTTCCGATAATTTATCAGGAATTGGCTCAGTCATAAGCTATCTCGGTTGTTTGTTGCCAGATAGAGGGGTCATAGATTTCTGGGGTTGCTGATTGGCGATGGGAATCTTCTTGTGTGGGGTTTTTAAAACCTAGAGCCAAACTAACTTTTGGATAGGATGCACAGTTTGGTGACTTTCTCTCACTTATGATGAGCAGCAGAAGTTATTCAAAGAGGGCGAATGCAATTCGCCCCTACAATAAACAATATTATTGCGCCAATGGTAGGGGCGCATCGCGTGCGCCCAAAATGTCCTAGATAGATATTTCTCCAAAGCAGAAAAATTAATTCTGACTCAAAAATAAACTGGGCAATCCGATAAGATTATCCTGCTTAAAAAAGATCGAATTTTGTTGTCGCAATTTACCGATTAATCTTGTTACTGTTACTCTGGTAGTGCCGATGGCGCTGGCAATTTGAGCGTGAGTTAGGGGATAGGGGAGATAATACCCTTCCCCACAGGGTTGACCGTATTCTTCCAATAATAAAACCAAGAACCCCATTAATCGATCGAGGGAGCGTTTTTGACCGAGAATACTCAACCAAAATAACTTACGCTGGTATTGATGGCGAAAAGTTTCCATAACAGCCGATCGCAATTGCGGCCATTTTTCTAGGTCTTCCCAGTATAACCAGACTAACTCGGTTCCGTCTAGATGAGCTTGGGCTTGTAATTGAAAGGGAAATTGAGAAACAATCTCAAAAGGTTGACCTGCACCCACAAAACCGAGAAATACTTCCTCACTATCGGCAATAGGTGGTTGACGGGGGAATTTTTGGTCAATAACGTTAACTTGTGCCTTACCAACAATACGAATCGCCCCAGATTCCACAAAGTATAACAGTCCGGGGCGCGTGGCTACTTTTTCATCTTTGGCAAAGGTATGGTTACGATAATGGGATTTTGCCCAGTTAAAGATTTCTGTTTCTTGACCGATTAAGGGTATAAAATCCGACGAAGGAACCGAAGAAGACATTAAAATTAATAACCCACTGGGGCGTTGAGGGAACTGTAAACTAATGTAACAAAAAATTGCTGCGATTGGGGGGGTCTTGTGGCCGCTAGATGGTTATCGGTCAATAATGCCTAGAAGTCGCGGGGATTGGGCAGATAGGGGAATTATTAAGCATTCTTAACAGAATACCCGCCCCAATGTTACAAAAGCTAGATAATCAGCTTATCTATTCTTAACTTTTTCTCGCTTTTCCGGGGACTATGGCATAAGATAGGATGCGTAACTATTAGTTTTCTATCTATGATATAGCGTTTCTCTTAAAGATGAAGTATAAAGAAATTTGGCATTATCTCTTGGCGACCAGCTACTGTTAACCGTTCTCTGTTCCCTAAAACCAGATACTTCGTACCTCACTATTAAGATAACTGCCCATAGATGATAGTTGATAGATAATTTAAATTTATACTTTTCCTTAAAAACTTCGGTCAAACTTGTATGAATAGCATTAGACAAAAAGTTGAATCCCTCTTGAATCAATTACCAGATGATTGTTCAATTGAAGATATTCAGTATCATTTATACGTTCTGGAGAAGGTGCGTCAAAGTTTGAACGCTGCCTCTCTGGAGAATACAATCCCCCAAGAAGAAGTTGAGGGTCTTTTAAACAAATGGCTGATCGAGTGAATTATCGCCTTGTCTGGTCGCCCAAAGCAATTGAAGACGTGGATGCGATCGCATCTTATATTAGTCGAGATTCCCCGTCCTATGCGGCGGCCGTCGTGCGTCGAATTCTTGATATAAGCTATTCTTTAGAAAATTGTCCCCTAGAAGCGAAAAAATGCGCTGAATTTAGTGATGATACAATCCGAGAAAAGTCTGCCTATGCCTACCGTCTGATCTATCAAATTCAAGGGGCGGTAGTTATTATAGCGGCGATCGTCCATAGTAAGCATTTCTTGGATTGATCGAGTCAGTGATCAGTGATCAACCATTAGGAGTCAGGAGCCAGGAGTCAGGAGTCAGGAGTCAGGAGATTATTTTTATTTATTCTTCCCACTTCCCACTTCCCACTTCCCCACTTCCTAATTCATAATTCATAATTCATAATTCCCACTTCTCCTAACCCCCACCCGCCAATTTTGAGCCTAATTCCCGCTTAATCCGGTTGAGAATCGAGGTTTCATCGAGGGAATCGAGAATACTGGCTACCACTGCCTTCGGGCCATCGGGTCCCCAAGTGGCCCCATTAGCGAGATAGGTTTTCGTCACTTGGCCGATCGCGTAACAGGATACACCGGCAACTCCCGCTTGAGTCAGGGCGATCGAAGTATAGGGAAGGAGAGAAATGCCGCCAGTGGCAGGAATCGAGAGGCCAAGCAGTCCTTTGAGGGAACTTAAGCCCAAAACCGCTAAAAATTCGCTGGCACTAATACCCCCCATATTGAGGGCAATTTTTTGTAAAAGAGCGATCGCCCCCTGACGAGTTAAATCGATGCCGTATAAGCGAGAAAGAGCGAGAATCATGGCCAGATCGATAACTGCTCCCGTAAACAGATCCAACACCGTCACTGGATTAAGAGCGATCGCCGATGCTTTGATCATCACTGCTTTTTGAATCAATTGATTAGCCCCGCGATCGCGGATAGCCATTTTGCGGGCGACAATTTGCTCGTTTACCTCGTCCGCATACAGCATAGAATTGAGTGCTACGAGCGATTTACCCTCTCGCTCTAGAATTTCCAAAATTTTGAGTTTCAGAGCTTCTATCTGGGGTTTTCCCCGAAATCGTTGCGTTTTTAGCCGCCCATCCTGCTCCTTGACGGTATCCGTCAGGAGGGGAGAGGCTGCCACCATAACAATCTCATCGGGGGAGAGTAATTCTTTCACCCGTTCTGAGGCGATTTTCTCATAGATAGCGAGGCGATCGACTTCCGGATACTGATCGATTTTATTAAAGACCAAAATCATCGGTTTTCCCGCTTCGCGTAACTTGGCCAAGGCGGAAAATTCCACTTTGGTCATATCACCGGAGATGATAAAAAGGATTAAATCCACCTGCTGCGCCACCTGACAGGCGAGAATTTCCCTCGTTTGCCCATCTACCTCATCAATACCGGGAGTATCAAGCAATTGCACCTGAGCATTACCCTGGCCGTTCAGGGTCAGACGCGCTAGATTGGGGAAAGTATCATCGCTGCTTAACTGCCAATTTACCCCTTTAATGGTGCGGGTAACTCCGTGTAAAGGACCGGTTGTAAAGATTTCTTGACCGACCAGAGCATTTAAAATCGAGGATTTTCCCCGGCCCACCAGACCAAAAGCGGCAATTTGAATCAGGGAGCGATCAAGTTTTTCCAGCAGGGCCACTAGGTGATCGATCTCCGCTTCTAGACCAATTTTCTCGATCGAGGTAAGATCCAGACGATCGACAAGTTTGCTCAGAGAATTGCGTGCCTGATTGTAGTTGAGTTCTTCTTGAATAGTGCCGACACCTCGAAGTGCTTGTTCTAGGTCTTCGGTATTCCAAGCTCGATCGAGGGACGGGTCAGAGGTCATTTCAGTTATCAGTTATCAGTGATTAAGTAGGTGGGTGTTAAAAATTGTCAGATACCCCCCTTATCAAGGGGGGATTAAGGGGGGATCAAGGGGGGATTAAGGGGGGATCAAGGGGGGATTTATCTTCAATTATAACCAGCTACTTTATTAAGGATAATCAGGATGAGTGTCATCTACGACTTGGAACACATCACCACCTATCATTATCGTAAACCGGTAACTTTTGGGGAACATCGGGCGATTTTTTTGCCTAGTGCCGGTCACGGTGAAAGAATTATCAGTTATTCTGTAGAAGCGAATATTGCCGCCAAAACGCGCTGGACTATGGATACTCTATCTAACAACGTGGTAGAGCTTGAATTTGCTGAACCAGCGTCAGAATTAATCGTTACCTGTCGATTACGGGCGGAACATTTTGGCTTAAAAGCGATCGCTGATTTTCCCCTGGATCAACGGGCGATCGAAATTCCCATCCAGTACACCCCCGATGAATGGTTAGATCTGGTGGTGTTTATGCGTCCCCACGCTGAGGATGCCGACGGCAGCTTGGCAGCTTGGGCCAAAAGTTTTGTAGCGGGGGACCAAGATGATACCCTCGATGCCATGGCAAGAATGATGGCGGCTATCAAAGATAATTTTACTTACCAAGCCCGGGAGAGTGAAGGAACTCAATCCCCCGGAGAAACCCTGCGGCTAAAGTCGGGAACTTGTCGCGATTATGCTTGGTTAATGATCGAAGCTTTGCGAAGATTGGGTTTAGCCTGTCGTTTTGTCAGTGGCTATCTCTACGATGCTGCCCTCGACGGTGGCGAAGTGGGGATGACTGGCTCTGGCGCTACCCATGCTTGGTTACAGGTTTATCTACCCGGGGCCGGTTGGCGTAATTATGATCCGACTAATCAAATTACCGCCGGCTTTGATTTAATTCGAGTGGCGATCGCTCGTCATCCCGGTCAAATCATACCTCTTTCTGGTTCTTGGTTTGGTGATGCTGATGACTTTTTGTCTATGGATGTTAAAGTAACCATTCGCAAGTTGGGGACGCTGCCGGATTTTGATCCCAGGGAATAGGTTGAATTATCGGGTTTTTTCTTGACTGGCGATCGCAGAAAACGGGTTTCTCGGAGAAACCCATTTTCTACTCATGCAATAAAGCGAAGATTGCCGTTGGGTTATAGCATTTTTATCGATTTTTGTCAAGATATATTTGACACAATTTATTATAAAAAGGGTTTCTTTTAGAAACCCTTTTTCTGCTTTCCAACTAATCCTAATTTGTCATTAATTTTGCTTAGGTGCTTAACTATAAACGGGATTATTTCGGCCAAATTTTTTGAAATTTTCCCTCTTGACCATTATTCTCGTCTAGAAAACCTAAAAAATAAGCACAATCATCAGAGTCATCAGGAAAAATTGTTAATAATTCTAGGTATTGATGATTATTTTTGGGATACATTCGATACCAAAGACGACCAACTTGATTGATATTTTTTGTTACTATTCCTGTCACCGAGGTTTTATAGATACTTAAATTATCCAGTTTTTGATAGGCTTTGTGAAGCCATTTTATGGCTAGGGAATCATCTTTATCTTCGGCAATTCTTCCCCAAACTTCGACATTTTTAGGATGCCAACTTTCTCGCCATTTAGCACTATTATCGGGAGTTATGGGGATATTTTCTTGTAAGGACATCCATTGTTTAGCAATAGTGCGAACATCTTTGATAAAGGGATGAACATGAGTTAAATCTCTGACTTTATTATCGTTGATTAAAGAACTTTTATCCCCCCATTGCCAATGACAGCCAATTAAGGGTTTATTGGGATAATAATCCTCATAGAAAATACTATGATCTGCTCGTCGCCATGATTTACCAAATCCTCCTAATAACATGGCAAAACGAGTGAGAAAACAAATTAATTTTTTTAAGCATTCTTGCTGGTTTTCGGGGAGAGATTGGGTGAGAATCCAGCGTAATTCTCCTGTTACTGTGTAGGTGGGTTCCTTGTAACCCTTGGCAAAGGTTCCTAACTCTAGAGATTTGACACAAAAATCGACCGCTAGTAAACCTTGGGTTGCTTCTCCGTCAATTCCTCCAAATAGCTGATTAACTAACTTTTCGGCATTTTTAGCATCAGTTAAACCGCCAAAAATACGCAAGGAATGACCGCGAATTGCTCCTCGAAAAATATTGGGTCGAAATTCCCTTGCACCATCGAGGCTTTTAGGAGCCATTCCTTGGCCTTTCAGAAAACATTTATATAAAGGTTCTTTGGAAGGTTTAATGTCTTTTGGCAAGCCGTAACCGCTACTAACACGGCATCCTAGACCAGATTCTAAAGCTCTTTCCCAGATAGTCCAAATCTCCTCCCAATCGGGTTGTTCTATTGAGGTAGAAATGCCAAATTTTAGGGTAGGTTGATAGAGAGAAATTAAAGCAAAACCACTTTCTCCACTGGGTTTTTGTCGAGTGTTTGGGGTTTTTACTTGCCATCCCTGTTGCGGGTGAACAATATCTAAAAGATTTTCCGTCCAATCATTAACGGGATAACCGCCATGGAAGCGCAAAAGACTAGGGTTATCGCTATCTTTTTCGAGGTGATAACGTTGTTTTTGTTCGGGGGTGCAAGCTTGACAAAAGGCTCCTTTCATGCTGGAACCGGGATAAAATGGTATGCCATAAGCACCCATTACAGGCCGAATTATTCCTTCATCTTGTCCCCCATTAGTGACGAATCGCCACGATATTTGATATTCTTTGGTTTTTACTTCTTGACCAAATTGGGGATGATTTTCATCGACTCGTTCTATCCATTCTTTTACCCATTTTTGGCTATCATTTTCATCTTTTTTAGAGTCAATATATTGTAATTGCGATCGCCCTTTGGTTTGTGCGCGAAACATCAGGGGGATTTTGTCACCAATATCGGGAATATTAACCATATAATTTATCGCTCCTTTGTTCCTTTATATCTTTGAGTCCACCAAACTAAACAATCGCATAGTTGCGTTAAAACAGCGAGGGTAATTCTCTGGTCTTCTAGCTTTAATTCCCAGAGTTTTTCTGCCATTGCTTGAACAGATTCGGTATCATTTATCTGTACGGTATCGTTAGGGATAGGAATCCCCGCTTCTGCCATGGTTTCGACTAATTTATCCCAAGTTTCTTTCCAGTATTGTGCTTTATTGGTTTCCTTGGATTGTAAGCGCAGATGTTCACCCCAGAATCTTTCTAGTCCATAGGAAACGGATTCACGCATTTTAAAAGATTGATTGAGAGAATCTCGATCCCGTAGTTTGGCAGCGAGAACTAATTTCTGAGCAATGCGATCGAGATTGTATTCTTTCCAAGCCATAATATTAGATAAAATGTAATTATTGATTAGCGTAGTTTAAAATAGTAACTTGGCAACGACCAAAACCGATAGATTCTAATCCTCCGAAATATAATTCTTTTTGGTTTACCGATTCTCCAAAAGGTTGCCATCCTGTTTCTTTGCAAGCAATGGGAAAAACTAAAATACTACCCACGGGTAAAGCTTCCACATTGAAAAAAGCTCCTTTTTCTGTATCCACTTTTTTCTGACCTTCTAGTAGTTTAACCCTGCTTTGTCGGTAGAGTGCCATATCGTGCAGCATGGATATATCGTTATCATCAACGACGACTAATTGAGAAGCTTTTAAATCCGCTTGCGGGGGAATCCAGGGGGAAAGCTCCTCTAAGTGTTCAATTTCGAGAAATCCTAAGTTAAAAAATAAAACTTTGCTATTGCGGTTAACTCCCTGCACTACTCGCGCTTGTAAACTAGGGGAAGCAGTATAGGGATTGGGTACTTTTGCAGAGATTCCCGTGATTTGTTTATAGCGTTTTAATAATAGGGGAGAAGTGACCCAAACTATCGGCTGCCCCGGACAAAATACCGGCAACCAAACGAGGGAAGCATATTCAAATTTAACTTTTGCTTCGGTGGTTCCTCCGTCTTCTTGTCCTGGGATTGTTTCGTGTCCGTACCATGTACGTTTTTCATCTATATTGTTCATATCGGCACGAAAACGGCCGCGAATAGAACTACCGGGGATAATTGCTGTTTGGGTGAATTGGTCACGAAAAATGAGGTTAAGATTACCCGTTTCTTCTCCTGCGGTTGCTCCCACATGAAGGGGTGCTAAGGTTTCAAGTATGCCATAACTTTTGTGATACATTTTTGGGTAAAAGTGAGTATTTTAGATGCTTAGGGATTATTCTAAACTAGGTTAACATTAATGTCAGGATTTTCTAAGATTTTGTTAATATTTTATCGTGGTATTTAGGCTATTAGGACAGCACAAAGCTATAGATTTATTCCTAATCAATTGCAACACCCTTTAATAATTCATCGATTTCTTTAGCCATTTCCTCTGTGTAAGGAGTGAGAGAAGAAGGGTTTTTAAAGGCATCTTCTACCAAAAAATCTAAAAACATACGCATCATTTTATTTTTGCTAATTTTTGAGCCTTGATTATTACCACTTTTTCGATAACCTAATAAAGCTTTTCGAGGAAATCTCGTTTTTACTTTTGCCATAGCTATCACTTATACTCGTCTCATTTACCCTACTCAATAATTAGCTGGTTATAATTAAATTAAAAATGGATTTTAGGTTCGATCCCCCCTGCCAACTTGATAAGGTAGGGTTGATTCATGAATCAACCCTACCCTTGATAACGGGGGTGTCTGATAATTTTTAACGCCTACCTACTTAATTATAGGCTTTATTTGGCAATATTTTCTAAGGGTAAGGCTAATCCGCAGCCCCAACGTTTGAGAGAAACCCCTTCGCTGGGGAACCAAGATTCCTGCCAATTTTGCCAAGATGGTAAGGGGTTTTTTAAGCGATAAACTGTTCCTGCGGGAACTGCATAACGTCCCCTAGATAAGCGCTTAACTTTATCTTTTCCTCCGAATCGATAACGATAGGTTATTGGTCTTTCGGTGTTGAGGGTTTCTAATTGCCAATCACTGGGATTGCGAGTTGATAGGCGATTTGTTCCCCAGATTGCGGCAGTAATGAGGGCAAAATATTGACCGACATCTTGATTAAATAAAGTTTGGAGATGGCTGCTTAGTTCAAGTGATTTAACTTCCACTAGATGGGATTCTCCACCAAAGCGATACCAGCCATTTTCTAGGGGTTGATTAGCTAAATAAACTAGACAAGCATCTGGATGTAACTGGACGGCATTTTCGAGGAATAATTCTCCAGTTTTTACCTTTCTTTGCTCCTCTAACAAACGCGGATGGAGATGGGGATGATATTGCCACGGAGAACCATAGGCTTTTTGAGGATTATACCATTGGTTGATAGGAATCCAACTATCTCGATCGAATTTTCCCTCAATTTGTTTACTGTCTTTCTCTTGCCATTTTTCTTGCCATGTTAAGGTGTGTTGAATTTTTCCATTGTCGTTATTTTCTTGGTCTTGAAAATAATTTGCGAGGGGTTTTTTAGCCAGATAAATAAAGGGAGTGGGGACAAAAAAGTTATCTGGTTGTTCACTGTTTGCCCAAAAAGGGCCGGCAATTTGTAAATCGCGAATATTGGTGGGATTGCTGTGAGCAAATAGTCCCGAAACTGTGGCAGCAGTGGGGGGAAAACGATTTCCTGAACGTCCAACTAGATTTTCTGGAGACAGAAACGGACCGGCGCTACCGTAGAGAAATCCCAAAGGTTTAATTATGATCAGATATTGCAACATTTTTCTATGTTTAGGTGAGATGATTGACCACTTTTGAGAGGTTAATTACCCAGTTATTTCTATCTTGGTGAGAGGTGGTATCGATGGGTATATTTTGATTAAAATAAAGGTTAAAAACTGCATTGGCAATATCGTGATTATCATCGGTAAAAGCGCGGCGATTTTCTAAAGTTGCTATATCACTATAGAAATGTGTCCAGTTTTTTCCTTCACTGCGATCGCAATAACTATCGAGGATATCTTTTAAGTTTTCCCAGGGACAAACCCACTCTAAATAGTTACCACTGTTAAAAAGAATTCGCACCGCGAGACGATTTTTACCTTGATTTTTAGCGGATTTTTCTGCTTCTCGACATTGTTGCAATATGTCACGCTGAGGAACTCCTGAAGCTGCCCAAACAAAACCGACGCTAACAGTTATATCCTGAGAATAACCGTGTTTTGGCCAGATTTCCCGATGAAATTGATCAAACCAATATAGACAATCTTGTAGGGTTAATTTTGGTTCTGATTTTTGTGGAAACAAAACCCCTAGAAAGTCATCTCCTCCTCCATAAATAATGCGACCAAAGTTAAGATAATTTTCTAGTTCTTCTCCCCATTGTCGCATTCTTTGACTAAATTCTTTTCTTGAGGATATGGACAGATTTTTTAGGTAATTTCCCATCCCGTCACCGTCCCCTTGAAACCATCCTGTATAGGATTTTTCCTCGTAGCGATTTAGTTCCACAAATTTTTTAGGAAGTTCTAGGTTTAAAGGCTTGCCAATATCATATAATGTAATCATTCTTTTGACTAA
This sequence comes from Microcystis sp. 49638_E5, assembly GCF_021300285.1. NCBI lineage: Bacteria > Bacillati > Cyanobacteriota > Cyanophyceae > Chroococcales > Microcystaceae > Microcystis > Microcystis sp. 49638_E5. The sequence goes on from NZ_JAJTDH010000029.1 coordinate 19,108, forward strand.
TTCGGGAATGCTAAGACGTTCGGTTTCATCGAGGATAGCATTAGAAAGTTTTTGACTTAATTGCTGATAAAATTCAGTGATTTGCTGATTTTGTTGGGAAATACTAGAATATAAAGGATGGGTTTGATCCGTCATTCCATACCAAACAATGGCATCGGAACCCGATAAGCTAGAACTTTCTCCTTGCCAATTAATTCCCGTCCAATCTCGTTGATATTTTTTCTGTTGCAGACTTTTAAACGCACAATCGATCGAGTCCTCTTGCGCCCAGAAGAATTCCCAAGTATGATTAATCCATAGGTTCCATTCTCGTCGCCAAGTATAATTGTATTGTGGTAAATTTTGTTCAATCCAAACCCGACACTTATTAACCACTTTTTGCCATGCGTCATTGAAGACTTGTTCGGCTTCTTTTTTGGGAAAATTACCCGCGATTAAGATTTGGTTGGGAGTTCCTCTTTTAACGTCAATTAAAGCGGGAGAAATAAGGCTACATTCAGTATATTTATCCGCTGCCTGACAGATAGCATCGGCAAGATAGGATAATAAAAAAGAACCACCGTATAAGTCCCTTAGTTTACGCGATTTTTCGATGAATCCTTGCACAGGAGCAAAGGTAATTACAGTATAGTTCATTTTATCTTTATTGTCCTCGATAAAGTTTAAATTCCTGAAGATTAATAAGATTTCTGTAGGTAGAATTTTCGTATTGAGTTAGGAGAATTGGCCAGTATTGTTGAACGGCCATTCCGACAAGTATTCCCAAAGTTATAGGCATGGAATAAACTAGCTTAATCTCTTGATAGTTTTTTTGTTGAGCGATATTGATAGTTTTAAAGATTTCTCTAGAATATTGTAGCCAATCTTCATTTTTTTCAATTGTACCACTGCCTTTACTTTTCAGATAAATTAAATCGCCGTAGTTTTCAATACTCTGATCATTAAGATTAATTTTATGGGAAGAAACATCGATGGCTATAGTTACTCTATCTTGACCTTTTTCGGTGACAACACGCTCAAATTTTTCGTATTCCTTAATATCTTCTTTAAGTTTGCGATCGCTAATTTCCACCACAGGATAATAACTATCAGAAGATTTATTATATTGAAAGATTTTTACTCCTTCAGTAGCGAGAATAGTGCCGACCATAATAGCGACGCTAATCGGACCGATATAGGCAAGATAAATAATAGTATTTTGGGGAGTTTTTTTCTTAAGTTTCTCTAGATTATAGCGTAGTATTTGCAGAAAAGCTTTCAGCATTTCTTGATCATAAATATCACAGGAGTAGTTAAAAATTAAATCTGTTTCGCTAATATTGAGATACTGGTCAAGATTATTTTGATGATCTTTGTATTTATTTTCTGTTTCGATGATATTAAAAAGCGATTGCAGAGCCTTATTACTATCGGCAGGATTAGCAATATTAATCACTATCGGTAGAGGAATCGCCTGATGTTTATAGAGGTCGTATTTCTGAGATTCTAGCCAGATACCGATGATAACTAGAGCCAAAGTAATCAGAAAAATTAGATAATATCCCTGGCCAAATTGATCGGCAATTAGTGCCAAAATAGCGGCGATGGCTAATGCTGCATTGGTGAGGGGATTAAAGATAATATTATAGGGATATTGACGCAGATTACTCAGGACATTTTTAAGAGATTTCAGCATAATTTTACTAGAGATTTAGGGCATAATATCGAGAAGACACAGAGACAATTCGGGAAAAACTGCCGAACTAATGCGCTCATAAAGACGATATAATTTTTGTTGATATTCATCACCTTCTAGCTGACAAATAGTCAAAGTAGGCTGTTTGGGTTTACCGATAAAAGAGATGCCACCCAATCCACGAAAATCGACAATCCAATATTCAGCAATACCTAAAGATGAGTATTCTTCAACTTTGCGTGCATAATCATCTTGCCAATTACTACTAACCACTTCTACCACTAATTTAATTGCTTGGGAGCTAGTTAAAATTGCTTGTTTTTCCCAGAGAGATTCGGTGCTAAAGGCCACTTCATCCAAAATGATGACATCGGGACGTAAAGCAGTAGCTTGACCCGATTCTGGACGGAGCAAACAGTTTTTAGGAATTGTCCAGGGTAGATGTAATCGCAAGATTTCTCCCCACAGTCTTCCTGCGATTTTTCCCGCTACGGATTCCTGAGGTCCAGTGGGTTCCAAGTCTCGCAACTCCCCGTCAATTAATTGATAGCGTGGGTCATCTCCATACTGGTTTAAAAAGTCTTCAAAAGTGAATAATTTAGGAGATAGGTAGGTCATGATTTTTATCGGATTAGACCTAAAGCTTGTTGTTGTTATCTATGATACTGATTGCTCGCCAGAATCGGGGGATTTTTGGGGTTAAAAAATCCTTAAAAAAAACTCCCACCCCTGCTACCCTCCTTAATCAGTAGCTAGACAATTAAGTAGGTAGGCGTTAAAAGTTGTCAGATCCCCCCGCCTATCGGCACCCCCCTTATCAAGGGGGGCAGGGGGGATCGAACCTAAAATCCATTTTTAATTTAATTATAACCAGTAAGCAAAATTAATTACACATCGAGAGGCGGAAACTGTACGCTAAAGTAGTAGAAAGGGTCAATCCTCAAGAGGATGATGTGCGCTTCTATGGGATTTCCGAAGAAGCTGTCTCTAGATTGTTGGTGATGGGAGGTTCTCCTCCTCAACCACCCCCAAATCTCTACATCATCTAGCTTGTCCCCCAACTCTTGACTGAAAATCGATGCACCCCCTCCCCGACCTAAAACCCCGATTCTCTGGTTAGATGTGTCGATTGCTCTCCCAGTCAGGGTTCTACCCTTTGGTATCGGGACTTTTACCCCCCCCAGGACCACTTTTTAACCCTCTTTTTGCAGGTGCGTCGATTTGGGGGTCTGTCTTCCCCTCTCGATGAGACTTTCCAAGGGGTACTCCTTACCTATTAGGTCAAATAGGATTAGTTGGAAACTTTTTAAGGAAAGCTTATTCTTCTAAAGAAGAACACCTTACCTATTAGGTCAAATAGGATTAGTTGGAAACTTGTGTCGTCTTTTCTTTTCGACTCCTCTATGGTGTTCCTTACCTATTAGGTCAAATAGGATTAGTTGGAAACTAAGCCCTTTGCGCCCACTGATTATTGGAAACAATCCTTACCTATTAGGTCAAATAGGATTAGTTGGAAACAAGTCGATTTTGATTACTCCTGTAGTTTTGCCAGTTCTGTCAGCCTTACCTATTAGGTCAAATAGGATTAGTTGGAAATTCGTAACAGTAATATTTTGCCGAGCATTCAAATAAATCCTTACCTATTAGGTCAAATAGGATTAGTTGGAAACTTGGTGTTTGCAGGGATCGGTCCTGTCGTGACTTCGCCTTACCTATTAGGTCAAATAGGATTAGTTGGAAACACTACAAAATTAGAGGCTATTGCTATAGAAAGCATAAACCTTACCTATTAGGTCAAATAGGATTAGTTGGAAACCGTTCTTGGGTTACCGTGTCCATGTCCGTTGTGAAAGCCTTACCTATTAGGTCAAATAGGATTAGTTGGAAACTTTGTTGCATAGTCATAAACAAGATAGACGATTTCCCTTACCTATTAGGTCAAATAGGATTAGTTGGAAACGATTTCCTTTTTGATACTACTAGGGCCGCACGCGACCCCTTACCTATTAGGTCAAATAGGATTAGTTGGAAACTTTGCACCCCCAATTCTCGATAGGCATTTTTGACTAAATTAGCCTTACCTATTAGGTCAAATAGGATTAGTTGGAAACTCTTGTTCGTTTGAACTAATCTCAATCCAAGCATCGCACCCTTACCTATTAGGTCAAATAGGATTAGTTGGAAACGTTTCGTACCATTTTAGCTTAAATTCTTGCGGTTCCCTTACCTATTAGGTCAAATAGGATTAGTTGGAAACGTCCAACTCCGAGTGGAGTGTTTGGCTACTATGGACCTTACCTATTAGGTCAAATAGGATTAGTTGGAAACTAGAAAAGTAGGGCTAATTCATGAATTAGCCCTACTCTTACTCCTTACCTATTAGGTTAAATAGGATTAGTTGGAAACGCTAGTGCGAGCGAAATAAATAGGATGATGGCATATCCTTACCTATTAGGTCAAATAGGATTAGTTGGAAACCCCTTTCTAACGAGGGACGCCCGCTTTAGGGATATTTCTATCCTTACCTATTAGGTCAAATAGGATTAGTTGGAAACTGTGCTTCCTCACTTTGCGCTCGAGCAAAGCTTTCCTTACCTATTAGGTCAAATAGGATTAGTTGGAAACTAGAAAAAGGGTTTCTTTATAAACCCTTTTTCTAATAAATTGTGTCAAATAAACAAGATAAAAAATGTTAAATATATCTTGACAAAAATCGATAAAAATGCTAATTAAATTACGAACAGCTTAATATGTCCCGTGGGAAACAGTGGGGCAAAAGCGAGCGGAAGACCGCCAAAAATGCCTCTTAGCTTAACTACTATAAGAATTCATCTTTCTATCGTATTGAGGACGACAGGGACTACCCCAAGCAACCTTTTGAGCGGGAATATCGGCAAATACGCTGCTTCTTGCCCCAATAACAACATTAGAGCCAATTTTTACCCCCGGAGCCAAAAAACAATCGGCCGCGATCCATGTACCATTACCGATGAGGATGGGAGTGGTTTTTAAGCCAAAAGAGCGATCGCCGGGATCGTGACTGCCAGTGCAAAGATAGCATTTTTGAGAAATCACACAATGACTGCCGATGGTAACATTATCTAAACTATAAATCACCACATCATCGCCAATCCAAGTATAATCGCCGATCGCCACTTTCCAGGGATAAGTCACCCTTACCGTCGGGCGAATTTTCACCCCAAGGCCGATTTTAGCCCCAAATAGCCGCAAAACAGCGCAGCGAAAGCTATCCATCTGGTGCAAACTGAGGGGAAAAAGAATTCCCTGTACTAACCACCAAAGTAGGATAATTGGATTAGAACGACCGCGATCGAACCAAGATTGATCGTAGGTACGCAGATCTAGCCACGCTTCCTCATCGGTGCGGATTTCTGGAGACATAGGACCTATTTAATCATTTCTACCGGTTGAGGTTCCGAGGGTTTAATCGGGGGATTAACATGGGTATTAACGTTTAATTTACCGCCAAATCTCCGTAATTCGTACAATTTAACCCCAATTTGGTATTCATACTGACTCAAAAGACGACCGTAGATATAACCAGCTTTGCCATCCAAGAAACCGAGACGGATAACATAAAAGAGAATAAAGCGCAGCAGCGGTTTAAAGGGCAGTTTTACCCAAATTTTCTTTAAAAAACGTTTTCTCTGCACCGCATCACCGAACAAGTTCGCTCCGATCGTGCCACTTTCGTCATTACCCGTGAGAATATTGTAATAAACCCGGGCCTCCCAGTTGGAATAACGATTATGTCTTTCTAACCAATGATAGATATCGCGGAAATCGATGTGCAGCATATCATTTTTCAGATACCCCACCTTGCCATCGAGGATAACGTGTTCGTGAACCTCGTTATCTCCCGTGTTGGGGATATCTTCCGTGTTTAAATTCTCGTATCTGCCCGACTTATGTTTAAATAAGCGCAGATTCCAGTCGGGATACTTGCCACCATAACGAATCCATTGTCCGAGGAAGAAGACGCGACGATTGAGATAATAACCGTTATAGTTGGGATCTTGGATCACGGTGGCGATTTCGTCCCATAGTTCGGGGGTGATTCTCTCATCACAATCGACGATTAATACCCATTCATTGCGAAAAGGCAGGTTATCAAGGGACCAGTTTTTCTTTTTCGGCCAACGACCATTAAAATAAAATTGGACTACATTGGCCCCATAGTTGGTAGATATTTCGATCGAGCGATCGCTACTTTGGGAATCGACGACAAACACTTCATCAGCCCTAGCAACACTCTCTAAACAGGCGGGAAGGTTGGATTCCTCGTTTTTGGCGGGAATCAACACCGAAACGGGAATTTTTTCTGATTGACTAAACATTGGTACACTGTGGCTAGGTAGAGTGTTCGCACCTTTCCTTAAAATCCTTAGTTACTCAGAAAGCGAGAACTAAGACCTAAGATTTTTTTTTAATCTTACTATACCTTATTCGGTTTTTTCCGTCATTCTCCTGCTCTCCTCTCTAAATTTCTAACTGCGAAATAGACGACTATACTGGGTTTCGTGGTTCATACTGGCAAAACTTAGCCCCCAACTCCAACTGGTCAGGTTTTCATCGGCTAAACTGATAATATCTGCTGTTGCTGTTAATAAACTGGGCTGTAAACCGATCAGAAGCGATTGTCCTAGGGTTTGTCCAAGGGGAATTAAACGCAATCCTGCATTAATTAAATTACTTGCCCAACTGTGTAAATAGCCTAAAACCGCTAATTCTTCCCCAATTTGCCAATGACTTGCCCCGATCGCAAAGGCGGTGGCATAATTGGCCTCTTCTGGTAGATTATCTCTGGCCGGTGCTAACTCTCGCAATAGGTTTAACAGCGATCGCCCCATTTGCCAGCTTTGTTGTCTTAATTCGGCCGTTTCCCGCGTTGCCGATAACCAATTATCCCAATAATTAAGTTTTGTAAAATCCTCTTGACAAAAACAACGATATACCCTTAGCAAAACAGCCGTTTCTAAGCGAATCGAGCCTTGACAAAGCGATCGCTCTAACCAATCATTCAAGGTGGCACTATTGGAGATAATCCCCTTTTCGACGAGGGTTTCTAGCCCTTCGGAATAACTATAGGCCCCCACGGGTAAAATGGGACTAGCCAATTGTAATAAACACAAAAGTTCTTTTTGATCGAGCATAGAAAACCGAGAAAATTGTCCCTAACACAATTGAGGAAATGCTTGGCACTTCGGTATGTAGATCGAGCCAGTAGAAAGCGGCACTTTGTGCATTATACCGTGGTTAATAGCCACAATTATAAACTACTATACTTATGTCCTCACGAGAACAGCATTTTCTGAAAATAAATTTTGTCGTTCTCCTCTTGATTTTAGCTTTAATTGCTGGGGTTGATCGGGCAGAATTACCCTCTAGTCTTTTATTTTATCCTCCCGCTACTCCCCCAACTCCGATCGCTGGTTTATTAACCCATTCTTTTCAATTGCTTTGTTGTTTACCACCGATTGTTTGCCTTTTTAGTTATGCTTTATTGTGCCAGGAGGCAAGTTTCAATAATTCTCGCCAGTTTTTACTTTTTTCTGGCATAATAACGGGACTAATTGCCATCAATGAAATCTTCAGAATTCATATCATTCTTCTCTATTTTAATATTCCCAAATTCTTGACTATCTCTGTTTATGCCCTCGCAATTCTGATTTATGGTTTAGTATTTTGGCGGCGAATAAAACAAACTTCTTACCAAATTTTAATCATCGCTTTAGCACTTTTAACTTTTGCGATCGCTATTGATTTTCTCCAGATTAAAAATCAAGGTTTTGCTAGTCTAAGTGAAGGAATTCCCAAACTGTTAAGCGCGGTGAATCTAGCCAGCTATTTTTGGGATGTATGTTTTCAAGAAATTTCAGCCAAGATCAAATCAAAATAAATTACCCATTCATCTGTTTAACCAGATGTAAAATTTCGGGAAGAATCAGTTTTTCTAGGGCTAATTTAACGGCATTAGTGGAACCGGGGAGAGAAAAGACTAATAAGTTTTGATAAACCCCAGCTATCGCCCTCGATGCCATGGCACGGGAGCCAATTTCCTGATAGCTAAGATAACGAAATAATTCGCCAAAACCGGGCAAAGTAATCCTTAATAAAGGTACTAAAGCATCGTAGGTAGTGTCTCTGGGAGCAATACCCGTACCCCCATTGAGAATTAAGACTTTTATCTGATTTTGATTGCTAATTTCTGGTAAAATTGCTTGAATTTGTAAGGGTTCATCGGGGATAATTAAGTATAGGCCGATATCATGACCCGATCGAGTTAGTAACTCTTGAATTATTTGGCCACTCCTATCTGTCTCCGGGGTACGAGTATCGCTCACCGTGACTACGGCACAGGTAAGATTAAGGGGGGCGGTGTCGGGATGGGGAATAAAGGTCATAATTAGGGTTTGCTGAATAAATCTAAAAACCTTGTTGGATAAGGCTTTTAGACTTTTTTTCCCTGAAAAAGTGCCTACCATTGGAGTGATTGGGGGGAAAATTTAGGGATTTTTAATTGACCACCTGAAAATGGGTAAAACCCCACACCCGACACCCCACACCCCACACCCTGCCCCCACGAAAAACTTTTTCAGCAGCCCCTAATTAGGGATAAGCTGAGAGTTCGAGAAAAACAACCATTGAGAACAAATGTATGTATTGGCTGGTGAGTGCAGTTACCCTAGGATAAAAAACTTAACTTTTGCAAGTATTGCCGATTTTTGCTGGTTTTTGCAACCTTTTCGCTGGTAATGATGACAAGGTAAAAGGAGCTTCTAGAGAACAGATTATCCCAAAATAACAAAATCGAGATTATCATCTAAGTTGGTATAGATTAAGTAGCTGGTTATAGTTAAATTAAAAATAGATTTTAGGTTCGATCCCCCCTGCCCCCCTTGATAAGGGGGGTGCCGATCCCCCCTGCCCCCCTTGATAAGGGGGGTGCCGATCCCCCCTTGATCCCCCCTTGATAAGGGGGGTGCCGATCCCCCCTTGATCCCCCCTTGATAAGGGGGGTGCCGATAGGCGGGGGGATCTGATAATTTTTAACGCCTACCTACTTATGACTGGAATTATGAGTCAACTCAGTCCCCTACAAGCCGAACAAATCAAGGAAATCGGGACTTATTTACGTCAAAAACGAGAAGAAAGCTGTCTGAGCATGGACGATATCGCCGCCCTGACGATGATTAGATTACCAATGCTAGAAGCGTTGGAAACGGGGAATTGGGAGAAATTACCAGAATTAATTTATGTCAAGGGATTTATCAAACGCTACGGTGATGCCCTAAAAATTGATGGTAAAGCTTTAGCCGATCGCTTGTCTCCTAGTGCAGAACAATTAGCCCAAGAGGTAACTATCCCGAAAACACTGCCCACAAAAGTTACCCCTATCCCCAAGGCTGAACCCGCTGCCCCAAAAGTGGAACGGGTGAAACCAGAAAAACCAGCCCCAGAAACTGGCCCTCAACCGGCTAAATCAACCTTTTTCGGGATGTATCTCTGGCTAGGCTTGCTGGCGGGTATATTTTGTGGTATTGGCTATCTTTTCCTCCGTCCCCCTCTCTCTAACCCCCCTGCCATTACTCCATCTCCTTCCCCCGTGGGTTCCCCCGCACCGGTAGTCCCTCCCGCACCAGTAGTCTCTCCTTCCCCTTCTCCTCAGCCAAAAGTTCCCCTCTCAGCCGAGGTAACTATTGAACAGGCCGCTTGGGTAAGGGTAATTGCCGATGGCAAAAAAGTCCATGAAGGCACTCTCCAACCCGGTCCCAAACAAACTTGGACAGCCCAAAAGAGTTTAAATATTCGATCGGGCAATGCTGGCGCTGTTAAAATCTCTCTTAACGAAAACCCCGCCCAATTAATGGGTAAAGCTGGCCAAATCGGCGAAATCACCCTAACTGCACCCCCTCTCAGTGATCAGTAAACAGTAATCATACTAAATCCTGTTTAAAAAGTATAGGATAGTGGGGTGTGGGGTGTGGGGTGTGGGGTGTGGGGAGAAACAATTCATAACTTGAGAGTTAATCACACTATTAAAAAGGGATTTGGTATCAGTAATCAGTGAACTAAAAACTCACATCTGAAAACAAGGGCCGAATCTAAGACCTAATTGGTTAAGCTAAAAGCTTTGATGTGCTTAGTTTCTAACCTTCTTTTTAGGTAGGAGAATTGTCAGATTCTGTCTTTTGCCTCTTGCCTGTTGCCCCTTGCCTTCAGAAGCTGAAAACTGAAAACTGAAAACTGATAACTGATAACTGATAACTGATAACTGATCACTGATCACTGATCACTGATAACTGATTAGGCTGCATCATCCCAGATGGGGGTAAGGGTTTGATAATCGTAGCGGGAAGCGTTGGGATGACAGCTGACACAGGTGGTATGACCGAGAGGAGTGGGTAAATTGACCCTAGGATGCAAAACCTTTACATAGCTGGACTGTTCAATTAAGAGGGGAACGAAAGTAGTCTGGGTAAGAGGGCGGGAAGAATAACTGAGATAATCCCAGATAAGACGCTGAGTAATGCCAACAATTGGTTTTAAACGGATACCATAGTGAGAATTAGGATTTTCTAGGATTTTTTTCCAAGTTTGACTGGGTAGGATGCTGGGAGGAATGGCAATATGGCAAGTGGCACAATTTTCTAGATAGGTTTGCTGTCCAATTTGATAACGATTTAGCAATGTATCCGAGGACGGCGATTGGGCGATCGCTGGTTGTTGAAGTAGCGAAGCCAGTAGAATACCCCCTAGAATACTGAGGAGAAAGAGGATAAGAAAAAAAATCGATTTCACTTGACCGCTGGAAGGCATAACTGGGATAACGGGTAATTGAACACAATTATAGATTCCTATAGCAGCGGGCAGAAGGCAGCAGGATTTTCGCTGTTTTTGCCCCTTTTTAGAGAGATTCTTCGCTCACGGAACCATCTTCTTGCACCCAGGCGAGATTTTTAATCATTCGATCGCGGGCATAGGTACGAATTTGTGCCTCGCTGCGACCACCTAAATCGATCGCCACTCTCAGATTCGGATCACTGGTGCGAAGGGAGCGAGCCTTACTAAAAGTCGCTATCTGGGCGTTATTACCCAAAGGGATAAGCAACCAGTCGAGGGGGGGAGCTTGAGTGGGTAAAGTCTGCCCTGATAATAAACTTTCGTGCAGTTCTTCGATATTCAGGGAAAAACCGATACCCGGAGCCGATTGGCCTTGGGGATGAAAAACGCCCAATAATTGATCATAGCGTCCGCCCTGGCCTAAAATACTGAGATTTTGCCGGTGATCACTAACCGCTTTAAAAACGATGCCGGTGTAGTAATCAAAGGTTTGAATCAGACTTAAATCGAGAATTAGGGGAAAAGGCCCAGAGCGATCAGCATTAAGCAGCTCTACTAGGGATTTAAGGTTATTAACGGCTTTTTGGGCCGATTCTTCCTGGGCTAATAGGGCCACTTGTGCGAGGACATCCTCGGGATTACCGCGCAGGTGAAATAATTGTCGGGCTTGCTGCCGGAGGGTTTCGTTGGGATAGGGAAGATTTTCGAGGCTAACGTAGTCGAGGAGGGCTAAACAGCGTTTCACCTGTTCGCGTAAGGGACCCGGAAAAGGAGAAAGTAGCGAACGAGTCAAACCCGCTTCTCCTAAAATAATCTGCCAGTTAGGGACGGCCAAACTATCGAAACAGTCAGCCAGGAGCAGTAAAATCTCGGCATCAGCTAGTAAACCGCCAGAAAAGAGCAGTTCTACCCCCGCTTGATAGAATTCCACTTGACGACCGTGATAACTGGCGCTAGGGCGACGAAAAACGTTAGCCCGATAACAGAGACGTTGGGGATAGGACTCCCCACTCATGCGGGTGACGGCACTACGCGCAATGGAAGCGGTTAATTCAGGGCGTAATCCCGATAGTCCTTGACTATCCCCGTGCAGTTGGATCACGGTGCTGGGATCGATCGTACCGCCTGCGGTGAGGGTATCGAGCCATTCAATGGTGGAGGTGACGATCCTTTGATAGCCCCAACGCTGAAAGACAGACTGAAGGCGATCATTAATCCAGCCTTTTTGGGTAACTTCTAGGGGTAATAAATCCCTTGTCCCCGCCGGGGGTTGATGAATCATGGGAGTTTGCTAATCAAAATCGGTGGCACTGGTAGTCCTATTTATTCTTTTTACCACCAAATCGAGACCAAAAACCGCCCTTGCGCTCTCCTTCCTCTTTTTGTCCTTTCTGGTCTTGCACTTCAATATTAGAATTAACTACTTTATCTAGTTCCCGTTTGCACCTAATCACCGTCGCATCTTGGGGGCTGGCTTTCCAAGCCCGATTGATATGAACCCGGGCCATGGACAGTTGATTTTGTCGCAGGTAGGCTAAACCGATCAGGGCGTGACAGATGCCATTATCCGGTTCTTGCCGCAGGGCATCGCGCAATTCTCGTAAAGCTTGGGCGGGGTTATTTTCGTCAAGAGAGGCTTGGGCGCGGCGAATATAGGCTTCTAGGGGCGATTCGTTGCTTTTAGTCTGGACTGCCGTGGTGAAAGCTGGTCTAACTAACTCGGACTGGTTAGTATTGCCCTGGGAGATAAAGACTTTCGGGGTGGTTTTCCTGTTGCCCTGACCTTCGGTTAAGATCAGATAAACCAGATTGAGTTCACTGAGTTGGCCGATTTTCTGATAGGTATTTTCCAGGGCAGTATATTGATCGATCGCCAAAGATTGCAGGATTTTTTGATAGGCTAATTCATAGTTAGCGCTAGATTGGGCTAGTTTTCTAGCTGGTTCGCTACTGATGGTGATTTTGCTCAAATCTCTCCCCATTGCCTTGCCCATTTGTGCTAAAACCAGCCGAAATTCTTCGCGAGATAGGTCGCGGCCCAGATGTTCGTAGGCGGGGTTAACTAATTTTGAAAGTAACTGATGAGCCTGTTCCTTTTCATCGGGGGTGTGAGTGCGACAGGTATCAGGATGGAGTTTATAGGCAATTTTTAAGTAACGCTCGCGAATCTCCTCCTGTTCGGCATCGATCGAGACTCCTAAAATAGCGAAGTGATCCATTAAATCATATTGAAATAATCCTTGGTAAATTGGAAAAGTCATAGAAAGTATCCTGCTCTAATTAAAATAATAATCGCAGTAAATATTAAAAGGATTCAAACTGAAACCTCCAAGAGGCCGCTTTTTGCAGAGCTTGGCTTAAGGGGGTGTGAATCTGTCCGTTAGTAGCCAGGATTCGCCCCGTTTCTATCAGAAAAGGACTCTCATCGTAGGCGCTAATTTTACCCCCAGCTTCTTCGATCAGAATAACTCCTGCGGCCAGATCCCAGGGATTAATCCCTCGTTCCCAATAACCATCTAAGCGCCCACAGGCCACATCGGTTAAGTCTTTGGCAGCGGAACCGCTGCGGCGTACCCCTTGGGTCAGATGGGTCAGATAACAGAATTCGGCATAATTATTATCGGGGGTTTGACAGCGATCGTAGGCAAAGCCCGTCACCAGTAAACTTTTTTCTAGTTCACTCGTCCGGGAGACATGGATGGGACGACGGTTCAGGGTGGCCCCCAAACCCTTGGCTGCCCGAAATAGTTCCTTTCTAAAGGGGTTATAGATGACTCCCACTGCTGCTTTCCCTGCGATCAGTAGTCCGATGGAGACGACGGATACGGGATAACCGTGAGCATAGTTGGTGGTTCCATCGAGGGGATCGATCGCCCAGAGATACTCGCTGTCCCTCCCTGGCAGTTTTCCCGATTCTTCCGCTAAAATCCCATGTTCGGGAAAGTGACGGCTAATAATTTTGAGAATTTCTGTTTCTGCTCGACGATCTATTTCCGTCACTAAATCGCCCGATCGCCCTTTCTCTTCTATTTTCTCGATTTTACCCCAATTATCGAGGATAATTGTTCCTGCCGCTAGGGCGGCTTCACTGGCAATGTCTAGGTATTTTTCTAATTGGCTGCTGGTATCTGGCACGATTAATCCCGAATCTATTCTTCATCTAAGGGTAAACCAAAACGCACTTTCCCACGGGCAAAAAAGCGACCGAATTGCAGTTCATAGACTTCATCTTCGTCTTGGGTGGCTACTTCCATATCGCCACGGGCATAACTGACACAAAGTAAAGCATATCCTCTGGCTTTTAATTCCGGCGATAGTCCGATCGCCTCTGGTTGGTAGATATCTCCTGATAATACCCTGACCGCGCAGCTAGTACAAGCTCCATTGCGACAGGAAAAGGGTAATTGATAGCCCTGTTTTTCCAGACTGTGCAGTATATAGTTATCCCCCGGAACGGTGGTGACAAATTTTTCGCCGGTCTGACGATTGTGAACGGTGATTTGATAATATTTAGTCATAGTTTAGTTAGCCAGAAATTATAGATGCAATTCTAGATAGTTCTGAATTTAGTGGCTATTTTGATCAGCTATCTTGATTATATCATCAATAATTGCTCAAATAGTCATCATCTTTAGAATTATCCTTGATAAATGTTAACTTTTCTTGGGTCACTTGCCAATTTTTATGGCTCTTGAAACTTCATCTCTTTTAATCTAACTGCACCGTCGATAATTGATATTTCCTGGGAGCCAATTTGCACGATCGCATCTAATCCCTTGCCGATAATTTTAACTGCCGGGGGACGACTTTTCTGCACGGTCATCACCAGAAAAAACTCCTCGCTACCCGTGGCTAAAATGCGCTCACCTGTATTAGTTTTCTCGACTTTTAAAGTCACGGGAGTGATAAAAGTTCCCTGCATATTTGCACCATTTTGAGTGATAGTAAAACTATTTTTTCCGAGAGTGACATTTCCCTGGGTATTCATCACCCAAGTTTTATTAATAAATTCTGGTTCATCGACTTTACCTAATAATTTATCCATCAAGACGAATAATCCGGGAGAACCAGAGGATAGACTGTAATCGACGGCGAAAGAACGAACTAGAGCCACTCCTGCTGGTGGATTAGCCCCTCTAACCATGATTTTATCAGTTTTTAACGTAATTACTCCCGAACCATCGGGACTGGATTGAAAAGTCATCGGTTTTGCTTGGATCCAAGGCGTGGTTTTCGGGAAAATAACCGTATTTTCCGAGTTCCAGTCGCCTTCTGACCCCTCAAAACTTGCCCATTGTCCTCCTAATCCCCAAATTCTCACACTAGCGACATCGGGAAAAGACCATCCTCCCACAAAAGGTTGCTGTTTAAGATAGATACTAGCGACAAAATCCTCTTCATTTTGCCAGCGATTACGAAAAGTATAAAATCCCTTTTGTTGATCAACTAAAACCCTGGAAAGTTGGCGATCAGGATTTTCTGGAGTAAGATTAGATGGATAACCAGCGAGAAGAAAAGGGGCAATATGGGGATAATGGGGGTGAAAAAGTTGTTTTTCTTGACCTTGTAATCGCCATTTTATTGCTGGTAGCCATGATTTATCGGTAATTCCCAATCCGATAGTTAATAAAGATACCCCTACGAACATCTGATGTCTGCCATAAGCAGGAATCAATAATTGACCATTTTTAGGGACAATTCTGGTTAAATAATGGGGGATTAATTGGGCTGCTGGGGAACCGGTTACTAAGTCTAATCCGAGACTATTTCGATACCCTTGCAAAAAAGGAAAAACAGCGAGAACCATGGGTTCGGTGCTGTATAAATCTCCTTCCGTGCCAAATCCTTGATCGCCGATAGCTGTGATAAAATAGCGTTCGATGTGACGTTTGGCCATTTCCACCTGTGCAGAGGGAGAATAGAGAGAATCGGGCGGTAAATCTTCTTTGAGAATCGCTAAACTGGCTAATCCTGCCGCACCTCTGGCCCGCGCATTCCAGTTACTAACTGTGTCTCCATTCCAGCCATTTTTGGGTGAATCACCTTTGAGAAGTTTTTTACTTTCACTGAATAACCAGCCAGTAATTTCCCGTTGGCGCTTTTCTCCCCAAAAATCATAACAAAGATCGTAGGCGAGAGCGACTCCGGCGACAATTGGAGATTGTTCTAAGACTCTCCTGCCTCGATTTTTACGGGTTTTTTCGAGAATTTCCCAGGCGGTTTCTGCTGATTTTCTATCTTGATTTAAAATTGCTAAAAAACAATGACCTGTGGCATGATAACCACCGTTAGGCACATAACCATCGTAATAAATTTTTTGCTGTAAACTGTTGTTTAATTGAGCGATAATAGTTTGACCGATGGGAGTTTTCGCTTTTTCTCTGAGATTAGTTAATTCTGACTTGCGAAAGATTAAACGGGGATGTTCTCGCGGTTGCAGGGGTTGGTGATTAGGGACAGGATTAGGCCATAAAGGGGAAATTGTGCCATTAACTTTGTTTTGTAGTCTTCTTCCCCCTAAAGTGCCTTGATAACTGCCGATGAGTTGGTCTTGGTGGGGGACAATTTCGATATTATAGATAGCTTCCCTGACTTCCGCTTGCCAAGGGTGAGTTTGAATGTTCATTTTCACCTGTAATCGCCAAGCATTGTCTAATTTAATCGTTTTTACCGTACCTTGGTGATCCACTTCTTTATTGAATTTCGGTGCGTATCCCCACACCGACGGCTGACAAACAGATCGATCGCAGCTTAAATCTAGGGTAATATCTTGATAAACGGGTTGATCTTGCCACAGTTTCCAAACACCATGTTTCAGGTTTAAATGAAGGTTGCCGGTTAATAATTGCGGCTCGATGGTTTCCTGACTAGGTGCGCTTGTACCACCTAGCCAAAGTAAGGGAATCGCCGCTAAAAAAGGAGATATTTTCATAGTAAACAAGCGAGGGGAAATATAAGGTATTCTAGGAAGAATAATTTCCAAATAAATTGGTAAAATCGGCTGATTTCGCTTTTATCTTCTAAATTTACTCCGCGACTACGCCACCAAAGAAGAAGAAGTAGGAGCAGATGGGCGAAAATGGCCAGAGGAGAATTAATTCCCCTTATCCCCAAGAGACCGACGGCAATCATACCAGCATAACACAGAGAAATTGTCAATAAGGAAATTGTTAAGATTTTTTCTGGCCCGAGAAGGAGGGTAAAAGTGGTAATTTGGTAAATGCGATCGCCGTCTAGGTCTGGAACATCCTTGAAAATAGCGATCGCAACGGTGAAAACAAGAACAAAAGCTGTTAAAACCCAGATCGAGGGATAGATAGACTGATTTTGATTAATAACTGTGTTGTAGTGGCTAAAAAGACCTAAATTGACGATGACACCCCGGACGGTAAAAATACAGAAGGCGGACCAGAGGGGAAAGCGTTTTAAACGCACTGGTGGCAAGGAATAAGCAGTGCCGATAAGTAAACTAATCCCCACGGTGATTAAAAGCCAAAAACCACCGATAAAAGCCATTATAATTGCTAAAATACCGGTAAAACCCACGATCAACCGTCCTGTTAACGGAGAAAATTCGCCCTTGGCTAGGGGAAGCTGGGGTTTATTGATTTTATCGATGTCGATGTCTTCCAACTGATTTAAACCGACGATATAGACATTACCCGCAAGACAAGCGACCCAAGTGAGCAATAAAACTGGCCAATGGCTAAAAAAATCGTTAATATTGCCTAAAGCAATTAAATACAGACTTAAAACACTGAAAGAAGTGCCGATAATCGTATGGGGACGGGAAAATTTCCAGAGACTCCCTAACCGGTCGAGAAAGTTAGGCTGGGGATGGTTAACTGGAAGAAAAGGAGCTTGATTCATCAGACCTCTTGTAAAAATCAAAAATTGTCGTGGTTGGTGAGGAGTCGGTCGTCAGTAGTCGGTAGTCAGGAGAATTGGGAATGAATAATAATCAATTAAATGGTCTATTTACCGATTTTATGCCGCTTAATCCTTATTTTTGACGTTTTTAAGCCCTCAAAAATCAATTATGCCAGAGGTCGATCAAAAAAAATCAATCCTAGGGCAAGTAATCTGTTAAAATGATAATCCAGACTCAAACCCTGTGGAGAGGTGGCAGAGTGGTTGAATGCGGCAGACTCGAAATCTGCTTTAGGGTCACACCTAACGTGGGTTCAAATCCCACCCTCTCCGTTGAACTGATAACTTAGTGCTGTCGTTAACGGTCTTAAGAGATATAGCGTTACTGTGGGTGGTTTCCGACTGGTGACTAGATTTAGACAACAAAAATCGACACTGATTGTGAAGAGCAAAAGCTTTTCTAATCTCCTTAACTTCTTCACTTTTTCATGGCCAGGGTCAAACCATCACCAATAGGAATAATACTGATATTTACCCGTTCATCCTGCTGAATTTTGGCATTAAGTGAACGGATAATTTTGGTGCGATTATCGGTGCTATCGGCCGCCGCCACTCGTCCCGACCAAAAAACATTATCGATAGCGATAATTCCGCCCCTTCTGACCAATTGTAACGCCCGTTCGTAGTAGGGATCATAATTACTTTTATCGGCATCGATAAAGACAAAATCAAAACTATTACTTTCTCCCCCGGCGATTAATTGATCTAAAGTCTCCAGGGCCGGGGCAATTCTTAAATCGATTTTATCGGCGACACCGGCCCGCTGCCAATAACGGCGGGCTATACTGGTATATTCTTCGCTTAGATCACAGGCGATCAGCTGGCCTTGGGGGGGTAAAGCTAAGGCCACCACTAGCGCACTATAACCGGTAAAAACCCCTATTTCTAGGGTTTTTTTCGCCCCGATCACCTGTACTAAAAAAGCCATGAACTGACCTTGTTCGGGGGCAATCTGCATGACTGCTAGGGGTTGAGAGGCAGTTTCTTGACGTAACTGAGCTAAAATCGGGGGTTCTCGCAGACAGATAGATTGATAATAGGAATAAAATTGTCGATCGAGTCCAAGAGTTTGATTAGCCATAAAAAAATTCCTAGTGAATGGATTTATCAGGTAAAATTCTGGGTAATCTGAAGCTAGAGAGAGCGCATTGGTTGACCAAAAAGGAAGACTTGGCAGGAAGCAAATCATGATGAAACCGGACTCGGAGCATTTCTTTAACGAAGAGCTCGAACAGTTGTTAGAGAGTTTAGAAGACAAAGACACCGACGGTGACGAGACCCTAGACGAACTCAGCTTTTTATTTGAGCAGATTTCCCCTCCTGCGGCGAGGTATGGGGCTTCTCTTGACCAAACCCTGTCTTTCTTGCCCTTAGAACAGGAATTAGAGGAACTTTTTGGCGATAGCATCAATTGGGAAGAAGCCGCCACTAATGATCTTTATTCTACCCGTGGGACTGCTGCCAAGTCAGAAGCCGAAGATTGGGATGATCTGGAATCGCTGCTGCTAGAAAATGCAGCGGTTCGGGACTCAGAAGCAATTATAACCATCAGCAACCCGAATTTTTACGACAGCCTCGAAGACTTAGAAGCTTTTCTGGAAAAACCCACTCCACCGGCGCAATCGCCACTGCCAGACATCTTGGAATCCCTAGAGGTCTTCCTCTGGGAATCCACAGCAGCGGCTCCAGTGGCCGCGACAGAACCTCTCCAACGGTTAGAATCACTGGAAATTGCCCCAGAAAGCTCCCCAGAGGATGAATTCAAAGATTTAGAAAAACTCCTCGAAGAAACCAATCAGGTGATGGCAGCAAATCCGGCGGCCAGTTTCAGTCCACCGGTCGGGTTAAATAACCTGCGTCCCCTTGTCGGTAAAGCTTTTGAACAGACGACGCGGGTGCCGATCAAACAATTGGACAACCTCAGCAATCTGATCGGGGAACTGGTGGTTAAACGCAATCGTCTGGAAGAGGAACAGGATCGGCTGCGTCTCTTTTTAGACAATTTGCTAACCTGCGTCCAACATCTGAGCGATGTGGGCAGTCGGATGCAGTATCTCTATGAAAGAACCCTCCTAGAAGGGGCTTTACTGTCTAGTGGCAATTCTGGCGGTGCCATCGGTTACGGTAGAGTTAAGGGAGAAAATCAGGGCAATTCGGCTATGACCGGGCAACTAGATGCCCTAGAGATCGACCGTTTTACCGATTTCCACTTATTATCCCAAGAGATGATCGAATTGATCGTGCGAGTGCGAGAATCGGCCTCTGATATTCAATTTGTCGTCGATGAAACCGATCAGGTGACGCGCAGTCTGCGACAGGCTACCACCCAACTACAAGAAGGGATGACCAAATCGCGCATGGTTCCCTTTAGTCAAACTGCCGATCATCTACCCCGGGCAATTCACGATATTTCCCTGAAACTGCACAAACAAGCCAAATTAAAAGTGGAAGGGGGGGGTGTTCTCATCGATCAGATGATCCTTGAACATCTCAATAGTCCCATGATCCATCTGGTCAACAATGCGATCACCCACGGCATTGAATCACCCCAAGAACGCATGGCCAAAGGCAAACCCGCCCTCGGTAAGATCTCTGTCCGGGCATTCCTACAGGGAAATCAAACCGTGATCACCGTTAGTGATGATGGGGCTGGTATTGATACTAATCGGGTTAAACTTAAGGCGATCGAGAAAGGTCTGATCAGCGAGAGGGAAGCTCAAAACCTCAGTCCCCAAGAAGTCTATGAAATTCTTTTTCATCCCGGTTTTACTACCAAAGATCAGGCCGATGATTTTTCTGGTCGTGGGGTGGGTTTAGATGTGGTGCGGACCAGTTTAATCGATGTGCGCGGGACTGTTACTATTGACTCGGTACTGGGCAAAGGAAGCACTTTTACGATCCGTTTACCGCTAACCCTGAGTATCTGTAAGGCCCTCTGTTGTGTTAGTAATCATGCGCGCATCGGTTTCTCCATGGACGGAGTGGAAGATATGAAGGATTTTCGGGCCAGCGATATCCAAATAGATGGAGAGGGACGGCCCTGCGTTTTCTGGCAAAATACTTTACTACCTTTCCAACCCCTGAGCGAGTTGCTTTCCTACAATCGACAACTTAGTCGCGGTAGTTTTTACACTGGCAAGCCGGAGGAAGACTCTTTTTCGATCGTGATCCTGCGCGGTGGTAATCATCTCCTCGCGGTACAGGTGGATAAAGTGATTGGTGAACTGGAAATCGTCATCAAACAGATCGAAGGACCGATTCCGAAAACGGCTGGGATTGCTGGGGCGACGGTTTTAGGGGATGGTACGGTGATGCCCGTCGGCGATGTGTTAGAGTTAATCGACATCGCCAGGGGTCGTCTGCGTATCGATAACGGTGGTCTTTGGCGCCAATCTGCCTCCCCTGTAGAGGTGGAAACTAGCCAAAAATCCGAGGCTATGGTTCTGATTGTCGATGATTCGATTACGGTTCGGGAATTGCTCTCTTTAAGCTTTATTAAAGCTGGTTATCGTGTGGAACAGGCCCGGGATGGTCAAGAAGCTTGGGAAAAATTACGCGGCGGTTTGCCCTGTGATATCGTTTTCTGCGATATCGAGATGCCCCGCATGAATGGCCTGGAATTACTGTCTAATTTGCAAAAAGACCCCCGATTAGCGGCGATTCCCGTGGCTTTGTTGACTTCCCGCGGATCTGAACGTCATCGTCAGGTGGCGGCGAAATTAGGGGCTAGTGGTTATTTTACCAAGCCCTACACGGAAAGAGATTTACTCTGGGCAGCTGAAAGAATGATTGCAGGAGAAGTATTACTAGCTAATAGTATTAAAGCGACTCCTAATCAGCTTTCATCCTCCGATACAACGATTATTGATAGTAATCCCGCTCATTTGTTGGCACAATCGAGTCCTCTCGTCTTGATTGTTGATGATTCGTTAATAGTGCGGGAAATGTTAATGATTTCTTTGGTTAAAGCTGGTTATCGCATTGAACAGGCCCAGGACGGTTTAGAAGCATGGGAAAAATTACAGGCCGGATTAGCTTGTGATCTGATTCTCTGCGATATCCAAATGCCTCGCCTGAATGGGTTAGAATTGCTCTCTCGTCTGCAAGAGGATGAACAACTTCAGGGGATACCAGTGGCGATGATTACCTCGCGCGGGACGAAAAAAATGCAGCATCTCGTCGCTGCTAAAGGAGCAAAAGGTTATTTTGTCAAGCCCTGGATTGAGGATGTTTTACTGTCAGCAGCCCAACGTTTAATCGCTGGTGAGGTATTAATCCAGAAAGAAAGTCCCGCGGATTAGCTGAGGTTAAGTAGCTGGTTATAATTAAATTAAAAATGGATTTTAGGTTCGATCCCCCCTGCCCCCCTTG
Source organism: Microcystis sp. 49638_E5 (assembly GCF_021300285.1). Lineage (NCBI taxonomy): Bacteria > Bacillati > Cyanobacteriota > Cyanophyceae > Chroococcales > Microcystaceae > Microcystis > Microcystis sp. 49638_E5. The sequence continues at coordinate 40,949 of NZ_JAJTDH010000029.1, forward strand.
ATAAGGGGGGTGCCGATCCCCCCTTAGTCCCCCCTTAATAAGGGGGTTGCCGATCCCCCCTTAGTCCCCCCTTAATAAGGGGGTTGCCGATCCCCCCTTAGTCCCCCCTTAATAAGGGGGGTGCCGATCCCCCCTTAGTCCCCCCTTAATAAGGGGGTTGCCGATCCCCCCTTAGTCCCCCCTTAATAAGGGGGGCATCTGATAGTTTTTAATGCCTACCTACTTAGGGCTTGCTAATTTGAACTTGTTTTCTGGAAAATCATTAAATGTTGTTGGGGCAAAGTCTCGATAATTTCTGCTGGCACTAAACCGACAGCGGCCATTTCTTTTTCTACCTGTCTGCGGGTCATTTTATGAAGGGCCTTGATGGCAATCAGAGGGTTTTCACGACGGTATTCTACTAATACCACCCTACCAGCGGGTTTTAAAGATTTGACCAGATTTTCCATCATCTCGCGGGGACAGGAAAACTCGTGATAAGCATCCACCATTAAAGCTAAATCGATCGCATTTATAGGCAATTTGGGATCGGTTTCTGTGGCGAGAATTGTGGTGACATTCTTAACTTGATTTTCCTCGGCTAAAAAATCAATTGCCCCTAACATTTCCGGTTGCACATCGACGGCAAAAACTTGTTCTACTAAATTCGCCAGAGGAAAACTAAAATAACCTGTCCCCGCTCCGATATCTGCCACTAGATCTGTGGGTTTTAGATGTAGTGCGGTGATCAGATCATCGGGTTTTTCTGTGAAACGGCGACTAGGACGTTCTAACCATAACATTTCTTGGTGTCCCATGACTTTAGCGATTTCCCGTCCTAGATAAAATTTACCGATACCATCGCGACTATGAAGCGATCGAATCTGATAATATTCCTCTGGTGCTAAAACTGAAGCATCGTAGGTAAGATTTAATAATCCGAAACCACAAAAAACTACTATTAGAAACGAGACAATTAAGAAAAATTTTTGCTTAAACAGCATCGGGATTAAAAACGGTGGGCTAGAAAAAATAAATTCCCCGTCCGGGACAGGGAAAACATCTATCTTGATCAACAAAACAATTAATCCAAAAATCCCATTAAAGTTTCGGGATCATCGATTTCATTGGAAGCAACGGGACGATTACCCATGACTGTATAAGTTTCGCTAATGTGCAGATGACTGAGAGCGATCGGACGATTGCCAGAGATCGCCAGAGTGCTGCTAACTTCCATACCACTAGAGCCGACAGGACGCAATCCACCGACGGAAGAATAGGTACTAACCACTTTCAGATGGCTAACTTCCACGGGACGGCCCCCTGGTAACATTTCATCTTCCGTGAAGTGAAGATGGCTAGTACCAACAGGACGATTTTCGGGTAAGCGATGTTCAGGTTGATAGAATTTTAAGGCTTTGGAAGCCGATTCAGCGTTGTTTTTCACCGAAAGGGCGACCACTTCTTTATCCTTGGCGGTTTTAGCTGTACTAGCTTTACCGCGTGTGCTGGTCTTTTCTTCTGTGGTTGCTGGGGTTTGAGTCCCGTTCGTTTCTAGATTTTCCACCGTCATAACCTGATACTCCTTTCCGTTAATAGCTTCGGGGAAACGATAAGATTTAAGTTTAGGGTATTCTCGAAGACTTTTAATCTTTTTTTAAAATCCTCTCTAATATTAAGATACATCTTTCTTTCCCAAAACCCTATAAGTGTTGGTAATTTGATTGATAATTTATTTTGCCTGTTCTCTACACCCAGCCGCTAATGACCGCTTTTCAACTACAAGCACCCTTTCAACCCACTGGGGATCAACCGGCAGCGATCGATAAATTAGTAGATTCCCTGCAAAACCGGCAGCGTTTCCAAACCCTCTTGGGGGCAACCGGCACCGGCAAAACCTTCACCATTGCCGCTGTGATCGAGAAAATCGGCAGGCCTACCCTCGTCCTGGCCCATAATAAGACCCTGGCGGCCCAATTATGCAACGAATTGCGGCAATTTTTCCCCAATAACGCCGTGGAATACTTTATCAGCTATTACGACTACTATCAACCAGAGGCTTACATTCCCGTCAGCGATACCTACATCGAAAAGAGTTCTTCGATTAATGATGAGATCGATATGCTGCGCCATTCGGCCACGCGATCGCTGTTTGAACGCAGGGATGTGATCGTCGTCGCTTCCATTAGTTGTATTTATGGTTTGGGAATGCCGGCGGAATACCTGAAAGCGGCGATTTCCCTGACAGTTGGTCAAGAGTTCGACCAAAGGCAATTATTACGGGCCTTGGTGTCAGTGCAGTACAATCGCAATGATTTAGAGTTAACTCGCGGTCGTTTTCGTCTGAAGGGCGATATTTTGGAAATTGTTCCCGCTTACGAGGATCGGGTGATTAAAATTGATTTTTTTGGCGATGAGATTGAAAGTATTCGTTATCTGGATCCCTTGACGGGGGAAGTTTTGCAAAAATTAGAGCGAATTAGTATTTATCCGGCCCGTCACTTTGTTACCCCGGAGGAGCGTTTAGAGGTAGCCTGTCGGGATATTAAAACCGAGTTAGATAACCGTTTATTGGAGTTAGAAAAAGCGGGCAAATTACTGGAAGCGCAACGTTTGGATCAGCGGACTCGTTATGATTTAGAAATGTTGCAGGAAGTGGGTTATTGTAATGGCGTGGAAAATTATTCGCGGCATTTAGCGGGTAGATTAGCGGGGGAACCGCCGGAATGTTTGGTGGATTATTTTCCACAAGATTGGTTATTAGTTGTGGATGAATCTCATGTTAGTGTGCCGCAAATTCGCGGGATGTATAATGGCGATCAATCACGAAAAAAAGTTTTGATCGATCACGGGTTTCGTTTACCCAGTGCGGCGGATAATCGTCCTTTGAAGTCGGAAGAATTCTGGCAGAAAGTTAATCAATGTATTTTTGTTTCGGCTACTCCGGGAGATTGGGAATTAGAACAGTCAGAAAATCGCATTGTTGAACAAATTATCCGACCGACGGGAGTTTTAGACCCGGAGATTTTTGTGCGACCAACCGAGGGACAAGTGGATGATTTATTAGGGGAAATTAAGGAGCGAGTGCAGTTAAATGAACGGGTTTTGATTACCACTTTAACTAAACGCATGGCGGAAGATTTAACCGAATACTTACAAGAAAGGGGAATTAAAGTTAGATATCTACATTCGGAAATTCAATCAATTCAACGGATTGAAATTATCCAAGACCTGCGAGAAGGGGTCTTTGACGTGCTGATCGGGGTGAATTTGCTTCGCGAGGGGTTAGACCTGCCGGAAGTGTCTTTAGTGGCGATTTTAGACGCAGATAAGGAAGGATTTTTAAGGGCTACCCGCTCTTTAATTCAAACTATCGGCCGGGCTGCTCGTCATATTCGCGGTCAGGCAATTCTTTACGGAGATAATCTCACTGATAGTATGATTAATGCGATCGAAGAAACCAAGAGACGGCGAGCTATTCAAGAGGAATATAACCAAAAACATGGGATTATTCCGCAATCGATTGTTAAAAGGTCGAGTAATTCAATTTTGGCTTTTCTGGATATTTCCCGTCGCCTAAATTCTCAACAATTAGAGCAGGTTTGTGAGAATATAGAAGAGCTTTCTTTAGAACAAATTCCCGAGTTAATTCAACAACTAGAAGCGCAAATGAAAGAAGCGGCTAAAAATCTAGAATTCGAGTCAGCAGCTAAATATCGTGATCGGATTAAGCAATTACGAGATAAGTTATTAAATCATCTTAGATAAACCTATGACTAGATTTATTCATGACCAGTTTGCTAAAGATTATCTCGAAGAATTATTATCTTCTCTGGGAGAGGTAAAATCGGCACGGGTTGTACGCGGAGAAGTACGAGAAATCGATGTCTGGTTTTCACCGAATATTCTCGATAATAATCCTAGAGAGCTGCTGGGATTACTGGGAAAAATGGCGATTAATCCCTGTTTATTTGAACCCTTTCGCAATCCTGTCACCGCTACAGAAATTAGGACTTGTCTGTTAAAATTGTTGCAAGTGGAAGGGGAAATTAATCGTCAAGCAAATCGTCAGAAAACGAATGTTAACGATGCAGAAATACCCCGTCTCTGGATTTTGACTCCCACCGCTTCCGCGCAACTGTTAGGAGGATTCGGAGCTAAATTAGATGAGGAGAATTGGGGGGAGGGTATCTATTTTTTAGCTCCCTCTTTACGCACGGCAATCACCGTTATCCATCAATTACCCCCAACAGAAGCAACTCTCTGGTTAAGAATTTTAGGCCGGGGAAAAGTACAAGCAAGGGCGATCGATGAGCTAGAATCGTTACCAGAGGATCATCCTTTTCGGGTAAATGCTCTAGAATTATTATTAAACTTGAGAACCTCTTTAACTAACGATCAAGAGCTTGAACAGGAGGACAGAGAGTTAATTATGAGATTATCACCTTTATACACTTCCCGTCTTCAGGAAGAACTGGATGCTGGCCGTCAACAGGGTCTTCAACAGGGTCTTCAACAGGGTCTTCAACAGGGTCTTCAACAGGGTCTTCAACAGGGTCTTCAACAAGGTCTTCAACAAGGTCTTCAACAGGGTCTTCAACAGGGTCTTCAACAGGGTCTTCAACAGGGTCTTCAACAGGGTCTTCAACAAGGAGAACGTCTGGTGATAGAAAATTTATTGAAAGCTCGTTTTGGTAGTTTAGACCCAGATTTATCCGTAATTATTGATCGCATTTTATTATTACCGGTGGAGGAGTTTACCCCTTTAATAATTAATTCATCTCGCACAGAATTAATTGCCCACTTTTCTAATTAAAAGAATAACTCAATCCTTTGATGATAGTGGATTTGAAAATTGGCTGATTAACCAGAGCAGGCAATTTTCTGGGCGAATTTGGGGATATTGAGGATTGTTCTGGAATCAGCATCAGCTTTCTTGCTAATTTGTGGCCAATTAGCGACAATTTAAGTAGGTAGGCTTTAAAAATTATCAGACACCCCCCTTATCAAGGGTAGGGTTGATTCATGAATCAACCCTACCTTATCAAGGGAGGCAGGGGGGATCGAACCTAAAATCCATTTTTAATTTAATTAAGGTTGGTTCCATGACAATTTTATTTTGATAAGCAACTGTTACTCTAGCGATTGTAGGGACACTATTTTGGTCTGCCACTAGATACAAAGGTTCTACATAAAGCAGCGATTGTTCAATGGGAATAATTAATAGGTGTCCTTGCAAAACTTTAGAACCGTCCCGATTCCAAAGGGAAATCTGTTGAGAAATATCTGGATCTTGGTTAATTAAAGCCTCAATTTGATTCGGTCCGTACACTAACCTTTGTTTAGGAAATTGATAGAGTAATAACTTACCATACTCTCTATCGTCTGAACGCGCTGCCAACCAAGCGATTAAATTTTGCCGACTAGAGGGAGTATAGGGATGGAGGAGAATAAATTCTTCTTTGTCGGAATCGGGCAGTTTCATGATTAAATAATAGGGTGATACAGCCTGGGGTTCCGTGCCGTAAATTTCTAGGGGAATTTCCCATTGATCCTCCCGATTATAAAATACTTGTGGATCGGTCATGTGATAGGTTAATAATCTTTCCGCTTGGGTACTAAATAAATCTTCGGGGTAACGGATATGACTGCGGAGAGTTTTCGGCATTTCTGCTAAAGATTTAAAGAGATGGGGAAAGATTTTACTCCACGTCTGAATAATTGGATCATTTTCATCGGCAACATAGAAATTCACCGTTCCATGATAGGCATCCACTACCACTTTGACCGAATTGCGAATATAGTTAAATTTATCTTTTCCTGGGTCAGAATAGGGATAGCGATCACTAATAGTATAAGCATCAATAATCCAATGTAATTTACTACTACTATCGCCCACATCTGCCGCTACTAAATAGGGGTTGCGATCATAATTTAAAAAAGGTGCGATAGTTTGCACGCGATTTTGGATATCACGACGCATTAATAGCCGAGTTTCGGGAGTAAAATCTTGACTAAATAACATTTGCCAATCCCGCAGATAAAGGGCAAATAGCCAACGTCTCCACCCCGTACCCACTAGGATTCCTCCCTTGCCATCGTAGGTATTATAGACATTTCCATCCCCGCTAGGAAAATCCAATTCTTCTGCAGTGGTGGGAGTCATCACATAATTATTAGTTAATTCCCCGTAGTAAATGCGGGGTTTACCAATGGGAATACTATAATCAATTAATTTGCTAGAGGTTTGTAGGGCCCCTTCGTCTTTATTTGTGCCGATATCTTTGACAAAATAGTAGGGTAAACCCCCGGCAGCTACTAAATTAACCGGGGAAAGAGTGAACCCGTAACCGTGGGTATAAACGAGATGTTTATTCACCCAAGTATTAGCAGTAGTGGGAACCGCACTATAATCTAATTCTCTAGCGGCAATAATGGTCTGTTGTTTTTCAGATATTTGACGTTCCTCGATTTTTTCAGGCACTCCCACTCGCACTCGATAGCGATCAATATCAGCATCGGGGAATTTATAATATAAGCGAATTTGCTGTAATTGTCGGTTAGTTTCTAGCAGTGGTTTGGTGTCCCAAAGACGAATATTATCGATAGTCAGATGATTTTTCTCTAAAACTTCGGCATTTAATTCGGCCTGTGGATCGAAAACTTGGGCATCAATTCTATCTAAGGAAAAAGCCGCTCTTGTGGATTGAATACTTCTTTCGATATAGGGTCTTTCTCTCACTAATTCATTCGGTTGTACGATTATTCTTTGTAATCCTCCACTGATAATTATGCCACTTATCCAAACAATTAAATAGAGAAATACAGGAACTAAGTAGGGGAAAAATACCAACTTTTTCTTGGCGGTTTTGTGTAATTTGCGACGGTATTTTTTACCAAATAATGCTTTTTCTCCTAACCATATACAGGTTATTCCTGCAATAATTCCCAGAATAATTTCAATAAATTGACCAACATGAGCATCGATATAACCCGCACCATAAACTACTCCTTCGGGAGAATAAAGTAGCAGGTAACGCTGAATAATATGGTGTAATACTAGCAGCCCCATTAACCCACTCCACAGGGCATATAAATGACGCAGTTGCGGACGGGAAAACCCTGGAAATTTTCCCTGAGAAAGACTATCACCTGAAAAAAGATAGGTTAAACTAACAGCAAAAAGAGTATATATTCCCACACCACTGAGCCATAATTCTAGTAACTGCCACAGGGGTAATTGAAAGATATAAAAACCTAAATCATTCCCGTATTGGGGATCGTTAATATTGAAAGGAACACCATAAAAATATTTTAAAAAATTCGCCCACTGCCCAGCAATTATAAAAGATAGCATTACAGTAAATACTATAGATATTATTTGCAAAAAATACTCGGTTTTAATTAATAATCCCAAGACTAAAAAAGCGATAATTACCCCTTGCCAAAGATTACTGGAAATATCGGTTAATACTTGCCTAATCCAAACTATTTGCAGAGGAGAACTTAGGGAAGAACTAAGGTTAGGGAGATTAAAATCTGGTGTCCAGAGACTGAGGGCTAGTTTACTGTAATACAATAACATTGACCCGATCCAAGCTCCAATTCCCGTTGCGATAATCAAAAGACCGAGTAAATTAATACTAGGAGATTGAGGACTAAGAGGATAACTATCTTCCTGGGGTTTTTGCCAACGAAAACGCTGGGCTAAACGTAAATTAGTAAAAATAAAGAGTAGAGAAAGAATCGCACTTCCCCAACCTAATCCTAGTTGCCAAGATAATTGTTTCAGGAAAGTGTTTAAATAACCCATCTCGGTAAACCAGAGGCTATTGGCTACCACTAATACCCCCAACTGCCCGATCACAAGGCAGCCAAGAAACAGTAAAATAGGTTTAGCGATCGAGCTTCGGTTATGTCTGATCAGCATAAATAAAGTGATAAGGGAGAGTCTTTTTTCATTCTAGCGATTTTAGTTTCTCCCTGCTGCTTTTTCTTAAGTAGGTGGGTAGAATTAAATATAAGATGAACGTAGGTTGGGTTGAAGCATGAAACCCAACGCCTGCATGGTTTACGCTACTGCTAACCCATCCTACAAATAATTGTGCCTCCCTACTTAATTTAAAGATAAACTTAAGAAACTATAGCCAGGTTAGGGCGATAACTTTGCTTAAAGTCAGCAATTTTACCTAATTTTAGCGAGGATTAGCAGACTGGAGTATTTCCCGAAAAATCCTGCGTCGATAGGAAGGAGATTCATTACTCATATTCCATAAAGTTTCGTAGAAAAAGAAAGAAACACCAAAATTTTGTTGTCTCGATTTTTTCACTTGTTGAGTAATATTAACCATCGGAATCGGACGACCTTTTAAACCAGATAAAATCCCAATAGCTACGGGGATAGATTGCCTAGCTTGCTGTAATTCTGGTTGTGATAATTCCCAGTCAAAGGCGTTCATATCAGTTCGATACACTTGTATTATTAACTCATCAATCAAGTTTTTTTCTTGCCATTTTTGCCAATCTAAAAGATAGGATTGTAGGGAGAAAGTGTAGGGATTAGGAGATAGGGAAATAATCGCTCTAGGTTGCTGCTTTTTAATCGTCTGGGCTAAACTATTCATATAATCAGTAATTTTATCGGCCCGCCATTGAATCCATGCTTTATCTTGATAATCTTGCGGTGGTAATTGTCCAGAATGTTCCCTTTGATAGAGTTTAATTGTGGTTTCATCATAGCCAAAATCGGCGGGATAACCAAAATGGTCATCAAACTGAATTCCTTCTATATCGTAGTTAGTAATAATCTCGCTGACTAAATCCGTAATAAAGTTTTGTACTTGCGGATGTAAGGGATTTAACCACACCCGTTGATGCACTTTTCCTTCCCACCAAATTACGCTTTTATCCTGTCTTTGGGTTAACCAATCGGGATGCCGTTTGGCTAATTCTGAATCCGCAGGAGCCATAAAACCAAATTCAAACCAGGGAATAATTCTTAATTTTTTCCGATGACCTTGGCTAATTATTTCCTTTAAAAAGTCGCGATTTTTTAAAGATTCATGGGGATCGAGCGCTCGTCCCGTCACTTTTTCTGCTACCTTAGAAGGATAGAGTGTATAACCCCAATTCCAGACCGTGGGATAAATAGTATTAAAGTTTAAATCGGCCAACCTATCAAGGGCATCTTTTAGGATTTCCGGTTTAAATAATACCTCACTATCGATATTAGTTAACCAAACTCCACGAATTTCGGGTTTTTCTTGGGTTTTATTGGTCGATTGTGCGGGAAAATTAAAGGTTATCGTCATGATACAAGCAAAGATAATTAAAAATATTAACCAGCTTATTTTCCCGTATCTTTGACTATAAATCACCAAACTATCGGCGAAATTATTAAAAGTTTTACTGATTCTATTCATAATGGGAAGTGGGAATTATAAATTATAAATTATGAATTATGAATTGGGGAGAAGGGAGAAGGGAGAATAAATAAAAATAATCTCCTGCCGACCGCCTCCTGACTGCTAAAATAACTAAATTATCTCTCTAAATTGCGAGGATCTAGAGCATCGCGTAAACCATCACCGAGTAAATTAAAAGCTAAAACGGTGAGAATAATTAACAAAGCAGGCGGCCAAATTAACCAGGGTTGTAGAACAATAATTGAGGCATTGGTAGCCAAAGAAAGCATATTTCCCCAACTAGGATCTGGTTGTTGAATTCCCAAACCAATTAAACTTAAAACCGATTCGGCCACGATAAACCCCGGCACGGCTAACGTAGCAGAAATAATGATATAACTGGCAGTTTGGGGCAGCACATGACGCAGAATAATATAAAGTGGTTTTGCTCCCATAGCTTTAGCGGCCTGGATAAATTCCTGTTCTTTCAGGGATAAAACTTGACCGCGAATTACCCGCGCTAATCCCGACCAACTGATAAAAGAAGTAATCAGGACGATTAATAAAAAGCGTTGGGTGCTGGTTAATCCTGCGGGTAAAACGGCCGCTAGGGCCACGAGTAAATATATGCCGGGGATAGTCATTAAAACTTCCACAAAACGCATTAAAATCGCATCTAACCAACCGCCAAAATAGCCAGAAACGCCACCGACAAATAAACCGATAGGGAAAGAAATTAAAATCCCGACCAAACCGATAAATAAACTAATTCTGCCTCCGAAAATCAGGCGACTAAAACTATCGCGTCCCGATTCGTCAGTTCCCAATATATTGATTCTACCATCGCCGATCACCCCGAACAGATGGATATCAAGAGGGATACCGGGGAATAAAGTTACTTCCTGCCATTTTGGCGGCAAAGGTAGGCGAATTTGACCTAAATTATAGGTTTCACCCTGAACAAAGAGACTCAGCGGCAAGGGTTTGTTAAAATCTCTCATTAGCTTCCGCTCACCAGTTTCTATATTAATAGCACTTTGAGTGGTGGGATAGACGTGGGGGCCAATCCACTCACCCTTGTTACTTCCCGACTGCGAGCGCCAAAAGATTTGGGTGGGGGGTAGGAGAGACTGACCGGGTTGGGAGGAGTAGGGAGAGTAGGGAGCGACAAAATCCGCCGCCATTACGCTTAAATAGAAGATTAACAGTAAAACTGCTCCCCAACGAGCGAGAGGATTATCTTTGAGTTTGTGCCACCAGTCCATAGGCGATGAGGTCAATAGGAGAGTTAATCTTTATTTTGTCAGTTTGATTGCTACAATTCATCATACCAACAAAAAAGCTGTCTAATGTTTATCAACCCCCTTGTTTATGAGAAATCTCCTGTCTATCGTCAAGATTTTGAGACAGCGCAACCGTTTAAGCATTTGGTCATCGATAATTTTTTAGTTGGGGAGCAAGCGCAAATTTTGCTAGAAAATTTTCCCAGTTTTAATCCGCAAAAAGCCATTAGTGAGTTAGGAAAAGTTGGCGGGAAGGCAGTTAATGAGGATTTAATCGGTTTAGGGGGTGTTTATCAACAGTTTGGCCGCTACGTTCAAGCTCAAGAGTTTTTAGAGTTAATTTCCCAGTTAACCGGTATCGATAATTTAATTCCAGACCCTAGTTTTTATGGGGGTGGAACCCACGAAAATTTACACGGTCAAGAATTAGACCCTCACATTGATTTTAACCTCGATGAGCGTCATTGGTATCATCGCCGCTTGAATTTATTAATCTATTTAAATCCCCAATGGCAAGCAGATTGGGGAGGTAATCTAGAGTTACATTCCAATCCACGTCAACCAGAAGAAAATAAGATTAAATCTTTTGTACCTATCTTTAATCGTTGTCTTATTTTTGAAACCAATGAACATTCATGGCATGGATTTTCTCAGATTAATTTACCAGAAAATCAACGGCATTTATCCCGGAAATCTCTTTCTATCTATCTCTATACCAAAGAACGTCCGAACCAGGAATTATCACCATCTCATACAACTTTTTACATCCCGCGCCCGCTGCCAGAAAATATTCAACCCCATCAAGTTTTAAGCTCAGAAGATTACCAACAAATTAAAATTTTACTGAAAAGACGGGATGATTTAATTCGTTTTTATCAAGATAGAGAACTGAAAGAATCTCAGGATTTAGTTAGTTTAAAATCCCATATTAAGCGCTATCTATCTCTCCAATACCCTCACCTATGGAAAATTATTAAAAGTTTGCCCCGTTGGTAAAAGTGACCTGAAAAAAATCCCTACTTTCCAATCAAAGAAAGTAGGGAATAATCAAAAAAACTAACTGGGAACTTAACCTAATAACTGGGTAGCACGCGCAGTTAAAGCATTGGCAGTTAAGCCATTATAGGCCATAATTTCCCCAGCACTAGCGGTGGTTTCTCCCCGTTTCCAAGCGAAAACATCCCGACGCGCATTACTGCGTAACATAATTGGTTCTAACATGGCGCTTGTACCACCAGTTACTCCGATTAAAGCATCACCGGCAAAGAGACTGTCAAAACCAGCATCATCAAGGAAATTATTATCAGCTGCCGAGCTAGTTTCACTCATCACATCGCTAGGACGGTAGAGACGACGGGGATTAATTACCGAGACGATTTTTACCCCGATTCCCGCCGCTTCTAACTGTTGTGCAGACTCAAAGACGGGTAATAAAGTCATATCGCCAATGACGGCAAAAACAACTTTTTTACTGCCTTCCGATTCGTGGAGAATTATGCCGCCTTTTTCTAAAGCTTGACGGGTTTGCTCAAAGGTGGTTCGCACCGGTAAAGGCGATTTACTAGCGGTGATTGTAATGCCTTTATTGCTAGTTCCCAAGGCCCATTCATAACAGACTTGAATACTGTTAGCATCGCAGGGAAAGAGAGGGAAAATATTGCCATTTCGCATCATAGCGGCGAAATAATTTTCAATCTCTGGGCGTTGGTGTGTCCAACCATTACGCCCTTGCTCTAAGGCTCCGGCGGTGAATAAAGTAATAGTAGAAGGGGTGGGACGACGTAACTCGGCCATCGCTTGGGTTACAGTCTGCCAAATCGGTAAACCATTGATAGCAAAAGACTCGTAGGAACACCATAAAGTCCGCCCTCCCAAGAGAGATAAACCGACGGCTAACCCGGCACAGGCATCCTCGCTTAAAGGCTCATAAACTTGACCGTTAGGTGCTTGGAAATAGGCATCATCGGTGGTGGGGTGAATAATCTTTAAACCGACGTTAATATTATTAATTCCCGAAGCGGCATTACCATCAGCATTAGTGACGACAAAATTGGAGTCAGCTTTACCCACAGCTACCACTAATTCCCCCATGGCAGTGGTGGCCACTTTTTTATCACCACCTACAGTATATTCGGTCATCGGTAAGGTTCCTAAATCCGGCAGCGGCAAGACTTTTTCCGTTACCACTGTTTCTGCTGCCGGACCCCCTCCAGAGCGCTCGAAATTAGTACGAACAATTGCCCAAGCTTCAGGGGGTAAAGCGCGTTCCTGTAAGGCACTAACTATATAATCTTTTTCTAAAGAATCGCCTGGATAAAGATTATGGGAAGCCGCTCCCCGTTTGTGAACTCCCGCCCCTTTAAGTTGTTTAATAATGATCACCGTTAGTTTACCACCTAGGGCTAATTGGGCGGCTTTATCCGTGGCCATTAACACCGCTTTCATGAACTCCAGACGCTGGTTAAAAGAGAATTTGGTGCTATCTACATATTCCCCATTTTGATTAGCATCATCGAAGTCTTTAGCATTAATGAGAATCACTTCCTCGAAACCATTACCGCGCCAATAGGCTTCCATTTCGGCGTTAGTTTTCAGGGACACCATGCTATGGTGTTCTTGGGAATAGCCATTCCAAACTAAAATTGGCAGAAAATTGGTAATTTCTGGGTAAGCAGTGTGAAAATGACCAAAACTACTCATAATGTAGGGTTCTCCTAAACCACCATCCCCGATAGTCACAGGGAAAAGGGTATTAGGGTGTAATTTGGCCGCCGCCATGGCAAAATGTTGGCCTTGGCCCAAAGGACCGGCCGGCCCGAGCAGTCCGGGGATTTGTCCGGAAAGATGCCCTAAAAGTCCGTGTTTTTCCCGAAAACGTTCTCCCAATTCCCTGACGTTGCTGATGCCCATGGCTTCCAGAGAGCGATCGAGAAAGACGTTACTATAAAAACCGGGGGCATGATGGCCCACTTCGGTGAAAATATTTTTCTGGCCTAACATCATCAAAGAGGCAATCACGTCGGCAGCGCTGGCAAAACCGCCGGGGTGTCCCGATTCTTTGGTAGCGGTGATTTGTAGGGTGAGGTAACGCAAAGCATCGGCGGCTAGGAGGGTTTGATAGATAGCATTCGGGTCATTAGCGGCAATAATAGCGGTTTTTCCCTCAGCGATAGCGGCTTTTCCTGCATATTTATCAAATTCGGGTAAGGAAGCCCCAAAATATTTTATCCCTTGACAAAAATCGGGAATTGTGCTAGTAGCTGTCATAAAATTAATATACCCCTTTACATACAGGCAATCGTTAAAACTATCTTACAGTTAGCGGTAACTCTCGATAGATGCGATATTAGAGGGGGTTTCCATAGGCGATCGACTATTTGTGCTACACTGATCGCCAATGTCAACGATAAAATTAATCCTATTGATCATGTTAAATAGCAGCCAATTACAGGATTTAATCAGCAAATCACTGCGTTATCTATTAATTATCGGCACTATTGCCCCTCTCACTTCCTTAGAGGCTCGCTCAGTCCAAGCCACTCCTCCTAGTAGTGCTGCACCCGCTAAAGAGGCGACCGCGCCTATCCCCGCCCAAAGCAAAGAGTACACCCTAGGAGAAGGGGATAAAGTGCGCGTCACCATCTACCAAGTGGCGGATTTAAGCGGCGATTTCCTCGTTTTAGCCGATGGAACCCTGACTTTACCTCTGATTGGCAGCGTCAAAGTGGAAGGAATGACCGTCACCGAAGCCGGCCAAACCCTTGCCAAACGTTACACCACCTATCTCAAACGTCCCGTGGTTACTGTTAGCATTCTCACCCCCCGGCCTCTGCAAATCGCCATCGCGGGGGAAGTCAATCGTCCGGGTACTTATACAATTAACCCCGAACAAAGCCAAAAAACGCCCCTATTGACCGAAATAATCCGGCAAGCGGGGGGAGTGACTACGGTGGCCGATATTGGTCAAGTTCAAATCCGACGCAACCTCAAGGGACAAGAACAGCTAATTCAAGCGAATCTCTGGCAATTAATCCAAAAAGGCGATACAACCCAAGATATTAGCCTCAGGGATGGTGATAGCATCGTTATTCCCACTAAAACGACCCTTAGCGTCGGGGAAGTCAACCAATTAGCTGATGCCAATTTTGGACTAGATAGCGATCGAGAAATTAATGTTACTGTGGTGGGAGAAGTTTATCGTCCGGGGTCCCATCGTATTGTCCCCACTGCCAACAATAACAATAACAATAATAATGACCTAGATCGCGGTGGCACCAGGAAACCGGCCCGACTAACCCAAGCTATCCAACAAGCGGGAGGCATCAAACCTCTGGCCGATATCCGACAGGTGCAAGTGCTGCGTTATACTCGTGACGGTTCCCAGCAGAAAATCCCCGTAGATCTGTGGAGTTTGCTCGAAAAAGGTGATATGACCGGCGATATCTTTCTTCAAGAAGGGGATACGGTGATTATCCCCACCGCTACTGAAATCTCGGCCAAGGAATCGGAAACCCTAGCATCGGCTAGTTTTGCCCCCAAAACTATTAACGTGAAAGTGGTCGGGGAAGTGGTCAAACCGGGGACAATTGAAGTTCCTCCCAATACCCCTCTCAATCAGGCAATTTTAACCGCAGGAGACTTTGATAAGCGTCGGGCCGATCAGTCCACAGTGGAATTAATTCGTCTCAATCCTAACGGAACCGTCACCAAAACCTCAATTAACGTCGATTTTTCCCAGGGTATCAACGAGAAAACTAACCCGATTCTCCGCAATAATGATGTGGTGGTGGTTCATCGTAGCAATCTGGCCTCTGCCACCGACACCCTCGGCGCGGTTTTAAGTCCCTTTACCGGTCTGACAGGCTTTTTCAACGGATTTTTTAATCTTTTCCGTTAAAAAAGTTTACTTTACCACGATGTCATTAGCTAAGTAATCGAGCTAATAATAGATATAGAAACGGCGAAAAGTCGTGAGCGGTCACGGCTTTTCTGCTCAATAGACTCAGGAAAGAAAACTATGATTTTTCTCCTTACTCTAGCCCTAATCTCCCTGTCGATTAGCTACAATGTTCACGGCGAAATAATTAGCCTCAGTACCTGCTTATTGGGTCTTTTTTGTGGCTTGTTAAGTTTGTTCTTTACACCCCTACCGGTAAAAGTTTTTATTCTTGTCACCTTAGTCCTCTTCCACTGGGATTTTCAGCCCTAAACCCGACTAAAACCCTAAGCAGACTTAACCCATCAAAAAAACTGTTATGCAAAAACGCTATCTCGGTCAGACTAATATAGAAATTACTCCCCTTCTCCTGGGTACTTGGCAAGCAGGAAAAAAGATGTGGGCAGGTATTGAAGATAAGGAAAGTATTAGGGCTATTCGTGCCGCTTTTGAGACAGGAATTACCACTGTAGATACAGCCGAAATCTACGGGGAAGGTCACTCAGAATCCATTGTTGCTCAAGCTTTAGCCGATGTGCGAGAACAGGTAATTTATGCCACAAAAGTTTTTGCTAATCACCTCAAATACGAGGAAGTTATCGCCGCTTGTCATCGCTCTTTAAAAAACCTGCAAACTGATTATATCGATCTTTACCAAATTCATTGGCCTAGTGGCTCATGGAACACGGAAATAGTGCCTATTTCTGAAACTATGGCCGCTCTTAATTATCTGAAAGCACAGGGAACAATTCGCGCTATCGGGGTTTCCAATTTCTCCCGCTCTCAACTGGAAGAAGCTGGTCAATACGGCAGAATTGAGAGTATTCAACCTCCCTATTCTCTGTTTTGGCGCTCGGTAGAAAAGGAAATTATGCCCTATTGTATAGACAATAATATTTCTATTCTGGCCTATTCTCCCCTTGCCCAAGGTTTATTAACAGGAAAATTTAGAAACGGTTATCAGTTGGCAGCGGAAGACCATAGAATTAAAAATAAACTCTTTCATGGCGAAAACTTTCAGAGAGTACAAGCGGCTTTAACTCAATTAGAACCGATTGCTAACCGCTATAGTTGTTCCCTAGCTCAATTATCTCTGGCTTGGTTAATTAAGCAACCCCAAACTAATGCAATTGCTGGGGTAAGAAATGCCGCTCAGGCAGTTAATAACGCTCAGGCAATGACAATTAATTTAACCCCAGAAGACCTAAAATTAATTGATAATATTGGTAAACAGGTAACTGATTTCTTGGATGATAATCCTGTGCTGTGGGATTTCTAAAAATTATACAGCAGTTATCTTAAGGGTGAAGACAGAGGCTTTGGTTAATTCTCAGGAAAAAGCCTGTATAATGATAGCTATAGTCCGATTCTTACCGCAGGATTATCCCTATGGCTAAATCCAAAAAACACAATCTGCAATGGATTAAAGAAACCCTCGACTTAAATCCAGATCATAACTGGAAATCTAGTCCGGGTAACAGTATTTTTGTAGCTGGTCGCGGTGCAGTGCGCTTTGAAGTTCCTCAAGATTGGCATTTTGAACCTGATGATAATTCCTTTCGTTTTTTAGATAGAAAACCTCCCGATGATGATTGTCGTTTAGAGGTTTCCTATAATTTACTTCCTCCCGGAGATTGGAAAGAATTACCGCTAAAAGGAATGGTCAAAAAATTAGCTCGTGAAGATAGCCGCAATCCTCACGAAATCGGCGAAGTTATCCAAGAAAAACGCCAAACTGTCCGCATTGTTTGGGTACAAATTCAATTCATCGACCCCCAAGAAAATCGACCCGCTTATTCGCGCATTGCCGTGGGTATTGGTTCCGGGGTTCAATGTTTAATTACTATGGATTATTGGGTCAATGATGCGGAAAAATTCACCCCCGTCTGGGATACGGTTATCTCCTCCCTGGTGTTAGGTTTATATATTCGCGATCCTCGCAGCGGTTTAGCTTTCCCCGACTAAAGGTAATAGCAATTTTGCAGGAAAATTTCCTTGACAAAAAACCTTAATTGTGATAATGGAAAAATTTATCCCTCGACTTGCGTGGGGATAGCTGCCGGTCCCCGCATTGACGGGATGTGCAGGAAAGCAAGAGGGACTCAGACTTAAACGCAAGCTATGACCTTGAGGAATAGTGATAAAAGTGGCCTGCATGACAATATTTAGGGGTGATTCGGGATTATTTACCCGTTTATAACCCTGAGTGATATTAAAAACCCGACCATCGGGGGTAACTTGAGAAACCACCGCGCAGATATCGAAACTAACCGCATCTGCTTGACAATAACAATCCAGACGGGAACTACCCAAAATCGTTAAATCTTTCTCTAGGGGGGGAGAAGTGTAGGTAATCACATCACTGCGACAGTCTAGCATGGTGCGGTCGAATATTCCCCCCGGTAAGGCGCTATGACCTCCTAAAGATGGCACCGGTCGCCAAGGATCGTGAACGATGGTATCCTCGATCGCAGGTTCTAACAAAATCGCGCTTAATTTCCCCTCATCCTCGCGCAGATTGGCTAAACCTTGACTAGCAAGATAATAAATTTGCTGATTTTCTCTGGGAAACTTCTCCAGATATCGCCATTGATTAGACCCCATTTGAAATAGATACATAGGAGGATTTTCAAATAACTCCACTTCCTGACCTTTTAAGAAATAATCAAACCATTGCAGCTGCATTTTATCCACGGGACTAATTGCCTCTTGACCATAATCTATCTCTCCTACTTTTCTCCCCCAAGGTAGATGAGTCCAAGGACCAATAATTAGTCGTTGGGGATAGATAGAACGACTTTGCATTTCTTGGTATAAACTCAAAGTTCCCCGGAGATGAGGATCGAACCAACCCCCGATATGTAACATCGGTAAATCGATATTTTTTAAAAGGTGTTGCGGTGATAAATTTTGCCAATAGTCATCGGGAAGATAACGAGTAATCCAATCGTGATAAAAAGAATCGGCGGCCAAATCCTGTAAAATTTGGGGAGAGGCTGCAATAGGATCAAAAAGGGGTAAATTTCGGGAAGCTACCCAGAGTTTTTGATAGGCAGTTTCGTCCCCTTTTAATCTAGCTGTTTCCGCAGCTAATTGTATTGCCCAAGCAAGATTATATTGTAAATTAAATGCTTCATTTTCATAGGCCCAATCTCGATATAAATCGTGAGCAATCATCGCTGGGCAAATAGTTTTTAAAGCGCTATGACCATTGGCAGCGGCATATAATTGGGTCATTCCCTGATAGGAAAAACCATACATTCCCACCACACCCGTATTATTAGGAATAGTTAAAACCCATTCAATAGTTTCTAATCCGTCGCTAATTTCATGGGCAAATAAATTAAAATTTCCCGTCGAGTTTCCCCGTCCCCGGACATCCTGAATTACCACAATATAACCCCGACGTGCATACCAGCTAGGATGGGCATAAACCACCGTAGAAGCGATCGTTTTTCCGTAGGGTTGTCGCATTAGTAAAATAGGAAAAGATTCCCTACTATCGGGACGATAAATATCGGCAGCTAAACTAATTCCATCTCTGGTGATGAAACTAGCTGTTTCTTTTTTTATGGGGTAGGGATTAAGCATTATTATCTCTTTCAGATAAAAAATAGTGTCAGGTGGCTCAATTGGGAAAACTTGACAAAGACCAGATAAAGCTTAACTAAATGTTACAATAAAGGCGGACTGCCTCACCGGCCTAAGACTGGAGAAAAATCAACGATGCTACGACTAGAGAGAATTAGTAAGATTTACCCGACGGGAGAAGTGTTAAAAGATGTCACTTGGGAAGTAAAAACTGGCGATCGCATCGGGTTGGTGGGAGTCAATGGGGCCGGAAAATCCACCCAACTAAAGATTATTATGGGGGAAGTGGAACCCACCGCCGGAGAGATCATCCGTCCTACCAGTCTCCATATCGGCTATCTTACCCAAGAATTTGAAGTGGATCCCCGTCGGACGGTACGCGAGGAATTTTGGACGGTGTTTCAAGAAGCGAATCAAGTCCACCATCAACTAATAGAAATTCCCCAGCACATGGAAAAAGCCGATCCCGAAGAATTAGATCGCTTAATTCATCAATTGGATCGCTTACAAAGACAATTTGAAGGGTTAGATGGTTATGGATTAGAAGCACGCATCGAGAAAATTTTACCAGAAATGGGCTTTACTATTGATGACGGCGATCGCTTGGTAAGTTCCTTTAGTGGTGGTTGGCAAATGCGGATGAGTTTAGGCAAAATTCTCCTACAAACTCCCGATATTTTACTCCTCGATGAACCCACTAACCATTTAGACTTAGAAACCATTGAATGGTTAGAAAAATTCCTCAAGGATTTAACTACTCCCATGGTCATAGTTTCCCACGACCGGGAATTTCTCGATCGCCTCTGTACCAAAATTGTCGAAACTGAAAGGGGAGTTTCTACCACTTATTTAGGTAATTATTCTGCCTATCTACAGCAAAAATACGAACAACAATCCGCTCAGTTAAGTGCCTACGAACGTCAGCAAAAAGAACTAGAAAAACAGCAAGCTTTCGTGGATCGGTTCCGGGCCAGTGCCACCCGTAGCACCCAAGCAAAAAGCCGGGAAAAACAATTAGAAAAGGTGGAAAAAATTGAAGCCCCAATCGCCGATGTGCGTACCTTAAAATTCCAGTTTCCTCCAGCAGTGCGTAGTGGTCGGGAAGTGGTAACTATCAAAAATCTTGTTCACATTTACGATGATAAAATTCTCTTTTTGGGAGCAAATCTGGAAATAGAAAGGGGCGATAGAGTCGCTTTTTTAGGCCCAAATGGTGCAGGAAAATCCACGCTTTTACGTTTAATTGTTGGGTTAGAACCCCCCACAGAAGGCTCGATTGAAATCGGTAAACATAACGTTATTCCTAGTTATTTTGAGCAGAACCAAGCGGAAGCTTTAGACCTAACTAAAACCGTTTTAAATACGATTCATGATGAAGTTCCCGATTGGAAAGATGTGGAAGTTCGCAGTCTTTTAGGGCGATTTTTATTCAGTGGGGAAACGGTATTAAAAAGAGTAGAATCTTTGAGTGGTGGCGAAAAAGCGCGTCTTGCTTTAGCCAAAATGTTACTTGCTCCCGCTAACTTATTGATTCTCGATGAACCCACTAATCACCTCGATATTCCCGCCAAGGAAATGTTAGAATCGGCTTTAAAAGTTTATGAAGGCACGGTTTTAATTGTTTCCCATGATCGTTATTTTATCTCCCAGGTAGCTAACAAAATTGTCGAGATTCGGGACGGCGAATTAATTGCCTATGCGGGAGATTATCACTATTATCTAGAAAAACTAGACGAAGAAAAACAAAAAGCCGAACAAAAACGCATTGAAGCGGAAAAAGCGGCCAAAGCTGCCGCTAAACGCTCTAAACAAAAGGCCAAAAAAGGTTAGAATGTAAAGTATCAACCTATCCACAATTATCTATCGATTAATTAATCTTATGGCAGCTATAAAAGTAGGCGATCAAGTTCCTAATTTTTCTCTCCCTTCCCAAACAGGGGCAACGGTTAATATCGGCGATTTAATCGGTAAAAAATCCCTAGTAATTTATTTCTATCCCAAAGATGATACTCCGGGTTGTACCGCAGAATCCTGCGCTTTCCGCGATAGTTATGAAGTGTTTACCGATGCAGGTGCGGAAGTTATTGGTATTAGTGCCGATAGTCCCCAATCTCATCAACAATTTGCCCAAAAATATAATCTTCCCTTCACTCTTTTAAGTGATAGTGATAACCGAGTGCGGAAATTATTCGGTGTTCCCTCTACTCTATTCGTCCTCCCCGGACGAGTTACCTATATCATTGATAAAGCGGGAATCGTCAGACATATTTTTGATTCTATGTTAGATTTTAAAGCTCACGTTACCGAATCTTTAAACACGATTAAATCTTTTTAAGTTGATGATTATAAAAGAAATCCCGATCAGATAATTACTTGGGAAGAAATTAAAACATCTATCGAGTAATTGTGCTGATTCTGACTTAAAAACACGCCAATTCAAGTCTGAATTGGCGCTTTTCCCCTAGTTTCGACTGATCGTTTATGGGTGAAAACTCATCTCTTCGGTGAGATTTCCTTTTAAGTCTTCTCCCAATCACTGGGAAAGATTGGTGATCGCTCGTAAAGTAGTTATCTCAATGATGAGGTACGAAGTCTCCTTTTGGGTAACGTCGCCACTGCGGAACGTCGGAAAAGTAGCTAGTCCTCTGGAGATGATGCTAAATACCGTCATACTTCATCTTTATGAGAAAGGCCGTAACTTGCTTTTATAGGTAATACTTTTGAGATATTTACATATCTATCTGTAGTAGGAAATTGGCGAGTGGCGAGTTTTTTTAGTAAACAGTAAAGAGTAATCAGTGAAGTGATAACTGATAACTGATAACTGATAACTGATAACTGATAACTGCTATAAACCACCCCAAACTAATCGGGCTGCCCAAAAGGGAATTAACAAAAATAAAGCAATAAAATCAGCCCATCTTAACTGTAATTGGTGCCAGCGAACTTGATGCTGATTGGGACTGGTAAAACCGCGAACCTCCATAGCGATCGCTATTTGTTCGGCGCGTAAAAGCAAATTATCTAGTAATTTTTCCACTACTGTTAACCAGACGTTTAAACTTCTTTTAATCCCTAATTTTTGCCAATCGATCGCCCTAGTTCGCACTGACCTAGCTAGATTTTGCACTTCTTCTAAAACCAGGGGAATA
Source organism: Microcystis sp. 49638_E5 (assembly GCF_021300285.1). Classification (NCBI taxonomy): domain Bacteria; kingdom Bacillati; phylum Cyanobacteriota; class Cyanophyceae; order Chroococcales; family Microcystaceae; genus Microcystis; species Microcystis sp. 49638_E5. The sequence continues at coordinate 63,294 of NZ_JAJTDH010000029.1, forward strand.
AAGCGCAAAGATAGGGTAAGAGTCAGAGAAATTTCTGTCACTGGCACATTAAATCGCCGTAAAGGACTCATTAAATTCTCTAAACCTTCGGTAATTTCTTCCGGTGCCGTCGTCAACAAAAAGAGATTAGTGCTATAAATTAAAGTAAAAACTAAGGTACTAATTCTCACTGCTAATTCCAAAGAACGTCGGGTAACAAATAAACGACCTCTATCCCATAAAACATACTGATAATCACTTGCTGGCGGTAAATTCAGCCCTTCCTCCGGCAAACGCGGCTGAATACTCACCCCTAAACCATCGGGAGTGATAGCAGTAATCAGAAAGACAATAATCGCCAAAAATATCAGCCAGCCCATCTGTTGCCGCCAGACGCGGGGAGGAATAGGGGCCAACAGGGTTAACAACATTAACAATCCCACCAAAGCTAAACGCCACCAAGGATTAGCTAATAAAGGTGCTGCTAAAAAAGCCATTAACCAGATAAATTTTACCCGCGCATCCAGTTGATGTAGTCGGGTAATCGGTTGATCGAGATAAAGACCGATGGGCAAACTTCGCAATAAATCCATAAATTAGACCTTGGTGGCTCTATTAACCGTTTTTTCCACTTCTCGCGCCGGTTTGCCGCGCCAGATTAAGCGGATCGGGGTTCCTTTAAAGCCTAACTGTTGCCGGAATTGCCCTTCGATGTAACGGCGATAGTTATCATTAAAGCGCTGGGGATCGTTAACAAAAAGGGCGATCGTGGGGGGTTGACTCGATACTTGCGTGCCATAGTATAGTTTCCCCTGTTTTCCGCCTCTGGTGGTGGGGGGATTGTGCCATTTAACCGCATCTTCGATCACATCGTTGATTACCGAGGTACTGACGCGACGACGGTGAGATTCGGCGGCAATATCAACTAATTCGAGGATTTTAGTGACTCTTTGCCCCGTCATGGCGCTGACAAAGATCATTTCTGCCCAATCCATAAAATACAGCCGATCTTGGAGCATTTTGGTATAAGTATTGATGGTGTAGGTGTCTTTCTCCACCGCATCCCATTTATTGACCACTAGCACCACCGCACGCCCTTCTTCAATGATTCGTCCCGCTAATTTTAAATCCTGTTCGGTGACACCATCTAGCACATCGATGACGAATAACACCACGTCAGACCGGCGAATTGCCTTAAAAGCACGGTTAATACTGAAAAATTCGGCTCCATAGTCCACATTCTTCTTACGGCGAATGCCAGCGGTGTCAATTAACCGATAAACCTGTCCTTCTCGTTCAATTAAAGTATCGATCGAGTCTCTAGTGGTTCCCGAAATCGGACTGACGATCGCCCGTTGTTGTCCAGTTAAAGCATTGAGGAGACTGGATTTACCCACGTTAGGACGACCGATAATTGCCACTTTAATCTCTTCATTTTCGGGAATTTCCGCCGCGGGTGGCAAATATTTAATCACCGCATCGAGTAGTTCACCTGTACCAGAACCGTGAATGGCCGAGATGGGGAAGGGTTCACCGATGGCTAATTCCCAGAATTCCGTCGCTTGCAGGATACCCTGTTCCACCGATTCACATTTATTAACTGCCAAAAGTATCGGCACATTTTGCTGTCGTAACCAAGCGGCAATTTCTCGATCGCCGGCGGTAATTCCCCCTTGCCCATCGACGACAAAAATCGCCACACTTGCCTCTGCTAGGGCGATTAAAGCCTGTTCGCGGATTAAAGGGAGAAATTCGCTGTCATCGTTAAAAACTAGCCCTCCTGTATCGACAATTTGAAAATCTCGATCGCACCAGAAAGCTGGTTGATAGGTGCGATCTCTGGTAATCCCGGGTTGATCAAAAACGATCGCCTGTTGATCTCCAGCGATACGATTGACGAGGGTGGATTTGCCCACATTGGGACGACCGATAATAGCGACGACAGGCAGTTTCATAAGAGGAGAAGGGGACGGAAATTAAAGACCCAATATTCTATCATAGCGATTTGCGATCGAGCTTGGTTGATTTAAACGTTGGTGTACCTAAAGATAGTAGTAATGGAGATAGGGATCGGTCGTCGGTCGTCCGGAGACTATTTTTATTTATTCTCCCCACACCCCACACCCTACACCTTTTAAACGGGATTTAGTATGACAGGTCTAGTGACCCAGAAAACAAGGAAGCGCGAGCGATTCATGTTAATTTTTATTAAGAAGCGATCTTTGATGAGAACAGACAACTATGAACTTCGAGATTCCCAGTGCCGTAAAAACTTGGTCACAATTTGGCCATCCCATTCTCATGTGGGTTTTATTAGGATTAACTATCTATGCCCTCTATTCGGGGCTACAATGGCGACGGACGCGGACAGCAGATAAAGACCTAAAAAAAGAATTATTGCCCAAAAATTTTCGCACTAAACACTATCAAATTGGCTCCCTAATCCTGGCTTTAATGGTGTTGGGGACGATCGGGGCTATGGCGGTGACTTATATTAATAACGGTAAATTATTTGTCGGGCCCCATCTGCTGGCCGGTTTAGGGATGGTGGGTTTAATCTCAATCAGTGCCGCTTTAGTACCTTTAATGCAAAAAGGCAACGAATTGGCTAGAATCACCCATATTACCCTTAATGCCGTCATTTTAGGTCTTTTTGGCTGGCAAGCCTTCACAGGAATGGATATAGTCCAGCGTATTCTCAGCAAAATGTAAGAAAACCTAAACAGAGAGGATGCGTCTGATGACGCATCTAACCCTATGAGAGAAGGGAGAGGGGAGCAAAAAACTGACACTAAATCCAGTTATTAAAAAGTGATACTAAATCTGGTTATTAAAAACTGATTATCTATTGCTCCTATTGCCTATTGCCTATTGCCTTTTGCCTGTCCTGATATGTAGCCTATACTTAACGGATTTAGTATGAGATGCTCCCTAACCATATCTGCCAATTTTCAGTAAACAGTTCACTGATAACTGATAACTGATCACTGATATAGTCATTTCAGATAAGTCTGATACACTCTAGACCAGTTAAACCCTTATTAACTCTAGCATTGATATTCTCAATCTTAATTGAAATGACTATAACTGATAACTGATCACTGATAACTGATTAAATGCCGTGACTTTTGCCGATTACCCAATGACGACGGAAGAAGCGAGCGAGCGAGGTTTCTTCTAAGGATAAGTAAATCGGTCTTCCGTGGGGACAAGTGCGGGGATTACGAGTATTTTGCCAATCATCGAGTAAATTCTGCATTTCTTCTAAACTTAAAGCTGTACCGTTGCGGATCGCACTACGGCAAGCGGTGGCCACCTGAGCGGTTTGTAAATCGCCCCCTAAACTTAATTCTAGTAAAGCATCAGCCCGATCCTGCCGCTCTTTTAGTAGAACAGGAATACTACGAATAGCCCAAGAACGATCGCCAAAACTAGCAACTTCTAATCCTAAACGTTGTAATTGTTCGACTTGTCGAGTAGTTAACTGATTTAAGATGATCGGAGTATCTAACGGCACGATTTCCCAGTTATCCTCTAAACGTTCGTACAAAACCCGCTCATGGGCAATATGTTGTTCCACTAACCATAATCCGTTAGGATGTTCAGCAACTATATAAGTTTGGTGAATTTGGGCTAATGCCTTTAATTCCAGCCGATTTTTCCTGGATTTTTCCCCTATTGTATAAGTGCTTTTTTCCTCGGCAGCCTTGAGAATTTGACTGACGCGCTGATTTTGCGCTTTTTCGGGTATATGTTCGGGATTTAGTCCTAACGCCTTGTCTATGGCTGAAATTATCTGTTCTTGCCAAAAAACAAGGTTATGCAGGTATATTTCCGCTTTAGCTGGGTGACGATTCCAATCGATCGAACGGGGGTTAAGATGTAGATGGAGAAAACAAACGGGATAGCGATCTTTAGGGACTGTGCGAGCGAAAGCTTTAAATATTGCCTGTTCTAACTCCGATGAGCGCACCATTCGCCCATTAACAGCAATTTTAACCCAATCCGGTTGATGGCGAGAAATGCGATCGGGCAAACCGATGACTAATTCAATTTGAGCCAATTCTGCGTCAGGAGTCGTTAAGTCAAGTTTTAGGGATGCTAAATCGTTAAAATGCAGAGATTTAACTAATTGGGGTAATATTTGACTGGCATCCTTACCCGGACTAATGCGTAACCAATCTTGATGATCTTGGAAAACCTGCCAAGTAATTTGGGGATGACAGAGAGCAAAATTATGAATTAAAGTCTGTATATCCTTTAATTGTTTGTTAATTGACGGTAAAGCTTGACGACGCACGGGAAAGTTACCAAAGAGATTCTCTACCGTGACGATAGTGCCGATAGCTATAGGAATCGTTTCTAAATTATCCGGCTCGCCCTGGTGATTGTAAAGACAATAACAACCTAAATCATCGTCATGGCGACTGGCAACCCGCAGACGCGCCACCTGTGCGATACTGTGCAAAGCTTCACCACGGAATCCGAGACTGGTAATCTGCCAAAGATCGTCCCGTTGGCGGATTTTGCTGGTACTGTGGGCATAGCTACACAGTTGCAAATCTTCTCTAGACATTCCCCTACCGTTATCCGATACTTGTATTCGCCAGTTTTGCGGAGATATATCGATGGTAATCCTATCTGCCCCCGCATCAATGGCATTTTCGACTAATTCTCGCACCACAGCGCCTAAAGAGTCGATTACCTCTCCTGCGGCAATTAAATCAATTACGTCTTGGGGTAAAACTTGTATGGGCAAGGTCATCAATTAATGGTTTTAGCCAAGGGCAAACTCGATATATTGTCGCACAGGGGGTGCATGATTAAGGACTCCCCTCCCTACCAATTTATCGGCGATCGCTGCTTCCTTGCCATCCCGCTGCACTGATCAAATATAGCGATAGTCCTGGAGCAAGTCCAATGAGTATGGGCTACATATCAGGAGATGCACTCCTGCAAGGGGAGTGACTCTTAAATTATACTAAATCCGTTGAGCATAGGCTACATATCAGGAGAGCCAAGAGGCAGAAGGCAAGAGGCAAAAGGGGGAATAAATAATCAGTTTTTAATAACCGAATTTAGTATTATTACAGATGCGTCAGCAGCTGCGTGTAAGCATCCCACCGAAAAACTAATGCGCGGGGGGTTTGGGGGGTAGAACCCCCCAAAAGCTTGGATTGAGTGATAAAATCGGAAGCAATACTAAATCCGTGGAGTATGGGCTACATATCAGGAGAGGCACTCCTGCAAAACGGAGAATAAATAATCAGTTTTTAATAACTGGATTTAGTCTGATTACCGTAGCGGCAAAAATGCTGTTGATAGGCAATAATCCCTGATCGAGATAAGATTAATTCTGGTGATCATAGGGAGGACAGTGGTGAATAAACTAAGCATTCTGGTTTTACACGGGCCGAATTTAAACCTATTGGGGAAAAGAGAGCCGAATCTCTACGGTAACGTCAATTTAGAAGCGATTAACCAGTTTTTAAGCGAAGAAGCTACCCGTTTAGGGGTGAATTTAACCGCGCACCAGTCCAATCAGGAAGGGCAATTAGTGGACTGGATTCAGCAAGCATGGGGTCAGCATGACGGTATTTTGATTAATGCAGCAGCTTATACTCATACCAGTATCGCCATCCGCGACGCACTCTTAGGCACAAAAATTGCCTGTGTGGAAGTACACTTAAGCAATATTTACAAACGCGAGTCTTTTCGTCATCATTCCTACATTGCCGATATAGCCATCGGACAGATTAGCGGTTTTGGGGCCGAAAGTTATCGCTTAGGATTATGGGCATTAGTCGATTATTTGCAAAAGAATGGGAAAATTTAAGACAAATGCTGGAACTTCGGGCTTTTAAACCCAAATTTTCGATAAACTAGCGTAGAGGCCGTCTTTGGTTAATAAATCTTCATGGGTTCCCGATTCGACTAATTCCCCGCGTTTCAGCACAAGAATTCGATCGACATTGCGAATAGTGGAGAGACGATGGGCGATAATAATAGCAGTACGATCGACTAAAATCTGTTCTAAAGCTTCTTGAATTAATACTTCTGTCCCCACGTCTAAACTAGCAGTAGCTTCATCTAAAACTAGAATTTCTGGGTTACGAATAGCGACTCTCGCAAAAGCGAGTAATTGTTTTTGTCCTCCCGACAAATTTGCGCCCCGTTCGCGTAAACGGGTATGATAACCATCGGGTAACTCCTCGATAAAGTGATCGATATTAGTTAATTTAGCCGCTGCCTTCACCTGCTCAAAATCATAATTTTCTCCTAAAGTAATATTGCGAGTAACATCCCCAGCAAAGAGAAAAGTTTCTTGGAGAATGACACCAATATAACGTCTTAATTCCCCTTGGGGAAGATAACGGATATCGATACCATCCACTAGAATTCTGCCCTTACTTGGTTCGTAAAGACGACAGAGAAGACGAATAATCGAACTTTTTCCCGCACCAGTGGGACCGACTAAAGCGACTTTTTCACCCGGATGAATAGTAAAATTGAGACCTTTGATAATATATTCATCAGGTTTATAACCAAACCAAACATTTTCAAAAATAATCTCGCCAGTTTGACATTTTTCTGGAAAAGAAATCTCTTTATAATTGTTAGAATCGGTTATTTCAATGGGAATACTAATTAATTCCCCAATGCGTTCAATAGCAGTAAAACCCGATTGAAACATGGTAAATTTTTCGGCAAACTGACGCAGGGGATTAAAGAGACGTTGGGAGAATAAAATAAAAGCCGATAAAACCCCAAAATCAATGGTTTTCTGGAGAATAAAAATCCCGCCTAACCATAATACTCCTCCCACGGCAATTAATCCGATCCATTCCAACGTAGCTGAGACGGCCGAATCATAAAAAATTGTTTTATCTAGGGAGCGACGATAGTGAGTATTGGTAGCGCGAAACATTTCAGCGTTAAAGCGTTCGCGGCGAAACAATTGAACAATATTAACTCCGACTACATTTTCCTGTAATTGGGCATTAAGTTTTGATAATTCCTCGCGTACTTGATAGTTAGCGATGCGGTATTGTTTTTGAAAAAAGATAATTAAAACAGTGACGGGAAATAACATCAACACCAACAATAGAGCTAATTGCCATTGTAGGGTAAACATGGTGATGATAATAACTAAAATATTGACCAAATCACTGACAACTCCGATCGCCCCACTAGCAAAAACTTCTCCTAATGCTTCCACATCGCTGGTTAAACGAGTGACTAAACGTCCCACGGGAGAGCGATCAAAAAAACTGGAGGAAAGGGAAGTAACATGACTAAATAAATCTTCCCGGACATTAGCAGTAATGGACTGACCGACTTTCTGCACTAGATAACCTTGTGTTGTCCCTAAAATCAGTCGTAAAATAATCGAAGCTGACAGGATAATAATTAAGGTATTAATGGCTGCTGTTAAGGGCATTTGAGCCAAAAAATCCCAAGTTTGTTCCTTTTGCAAAAGGGAGACCGCTTGACCGATAATTAAGGGTTGGATCGCCCCCGTGAGAGATAGGGGAAAAAGAAGTATTAATGAGCAAAATAGCAGGGCTTTTTGCTTTTTTGCGTAGGGAAGTAATCTTAATAATAAGCTCCAGTCATTTTCTTTGACCGGAGGGGACACAGGGGGTGATGATAGACTCATGAAGTGATTTCCAATGAAATTCTCGGCAGCCGGGGAGAAATTACACCCCTATTGTTAACTTTTCTAACAGGCGATCGATCTGGAAATGTTCCTCCATTAATTCTCGAATACAAGCGACTTTTACCTGTTCCTGTAAGCGAATCTTGCCGAAGGCCTGATCGACAATTTCCACGGTGGTGAGAGTATCTAAATTTACCGAGAGAATCGGGACTTCTAAATCCTCGGCCCGGCCCAGAATCAGGGGATCCGGAGAGATGGAACCAGTTAAGATCAAACAAGTGGTAGAAGTTTCTAGGGCAGCTAACTGTAGGTCTGTGCGATCGCCGCCCGTGATCACGGCCATATTTTCCCCCTTGCGAAAATATTCTAAAGCGGCGTTGACATTCATTGCCCCGATCGCTAAACTTTCTACCATCCAATCTAAACGATCGGGCCGACATAATACTTTGGCCCCCAAAAGATGGACAATTTCCCGAACACTAATACTGCGCAGCAGTTTACTAGCGGGTAACAGTCCTAAAACTTCCACACCTTGGCGGGCCAGATAGGGTTTCAGGAGAGATTGTACTTCCTCCCAATCATCTTCCGGGATATCACTAATCACTACCCCCAGCAGCTGATTATTTAATTCCTCTCTTGCTTTCAGCAGACTCTCGGCAATTAGGGGAGAACTATAGCGGGCCACCAATAGGATTGGAGTCTGGAGAATTTTGGCCATCTCCCCCATCGATAACTGAAAAATACTGCCTTCCCAGAGAGTCCCCGGCCCTTCGAGGAGGATAATATCACTGTTAACTCGATCGAGATAACCAGCAAGAATATTGCCGTAGTCCTGTTGATCTACACCTTGTAAACGTTTAGCAACGGAATCCGCATCAGTGTAGATCAGGGGTAAACGCAGCTGCTCCGGGGATAATTCTAATAATTGCCGAATAAATTCTACATCCTCATCGACCAATTGCCCATCGACGTATCCCGGACAATTGCCCACTGGTTTGCCGTAACTTATCTCTAGTCCTTTTTGTCGCAAGAGATGCGCTAAACCGACGACAGTTCCCGATTTACCACTGAGGGGTTCTAGGGAAGAGATAAGTATAGATTTGGCTGATTTGGCCACGATTTGCTCCTTTTAACCCGTAAAATCCCGACTTTTATCATTCAAATTGCAGCAGTTTCCGATAAAATCCCTGCGAAAAGTCGGCCGAACCTAGCTGCTTAAAGGTTTTAATCGCATCGATGAGGTATTCGATCAACTCGGCGTTAATAATCGTCATCTCATAGCTTAGGTCGGCCTGTCCTTCAAATTGTAAACGACAACGGGTCAATTCCGAGGGCAATTTTGATACATACCAAGAGGCCACAAAGGGAATCCCTTCGCTATTTTCTATGTGACGACGACCTTCTAAAGCTCCTCCTTGATACAAAGCGATCGCATAGGGCAAGATACTATGTTTGTCCTTGGCATAGTAGGGCATATATACTAACACATCAGCCTTATTAGCGGGTTCTAATTGTTCGATAGTCGGCATAATTAGTTAATTCTTTGCTTCACGGCCAAGTTAACATTGATACTGATATTTTTCAGAAATTTTAACCGACCACTCCCACCGATTGTCCTGATCGGCAGATTTTACGGCCAGATCATCCCTCTATGCTGAGGTTATCATCGAGTATAACTGGCATACTAACCCGAAAAACCGTGCCAGGATAAAGGGAACTTGTTCCCTCGGGATTAGGACTGATAAATTCAATCGTCCCCCCCATGCTGGTAATTAATTCTTTGGCGATCGCTAACCCCAATCCTGTACCAGGTATATCTCCCCCCGCTTGCACTCCCCGGTAGTGACGTTGAAAAATTCTTTCTTGATCGCTCCTCGCTATACCATAACCCGTGTCTTTAAAAACAATTTCTACACTATTCTTAACATTTTTTACCTCGACGGTAACTTTTCCGCCAGCAGCAGTATATTTGAGGGCATTATCAATTAAATTACTGAATACTTCCCGCAAACCGGGGATATTAGCCCGAATAAGTGGTATGTCTTCCCCGTAAATCCTTTCTAAACTGAGATTTCTCTCTTTGGCTACCGCTTGGGCGGAAAGGAGCAGCGGATCGAGAATATCATGGATATCGATCGGAGTTAGTTGGCTGCTGCCAGCAGGCAAGAGAAAGGCAGTGGGGGAAGATTGCGCTTGCAGGAGAGGAATATCGACAGTGGGGTAATTTTCGCTTTCTTGCTGAATTTGTCCCTCAAATTCGGCAATTAAGTCCCGAACTCGATCGCTTTCCCTCAATATACCGGTAATGGCGGGATCGTTACTTTCTTCGGCTAACAGCCTTTTGAGTAGAAGTTTACCAAAGGTTTTTAACGCGGTGAGGGGATTGCGGATTTGATGGAGAAAGGTATCGAGGCGCTGACGTTGCCATTGTCGATAATAGCGTTCTTCTCCCAATTGGCGATCGAGTACACAGGCTAAAGCGAGGGTTTGGGTGATTTTTTCCATCCGGGTTAATTCCCAGCTTTGCCAAGGTCGTTTTTCTCTGGTTGTCACCAATAATCCGATCATGCCCTCTTCATACATTAAGGGTAAAAACAAGCGATGACCGCTGACGGTCTCCTGATTACTCCAGAGGTGGGATAAATCTTCTAACTTAACCGCAGTTAACAAGTCGGCCGCCGGTTGCCCTGGTTGTAAGGAAAGCCGCTTTGTTTGGGGAGAAGGGGGATTAAAGGGCGGATAAACAACGACTGGAATTAAATCACTCGATAAAGGTTCAGTTAAATAAACCGCACTTCTGTCTGCTTCCATTTGCTCCCGCAAAAGTTCCATCTGTGCCTGACAGAGGGCAATAAAATCATTACTCAGGGGAGTCCGGGAGGGGAAGGAGAAGGGCATACCAAGAAAGTAAAAAGTAAAAAATCAGAAAACCTTGATAAAGCTAGGGTTGCGAGTTTTATTTCCCAGTTTACACGGGAGAGAAGGGCGATTCTCTTGGATCGAGGGCAGCCAGCAAAAAGCAATTAGGACAAGGGTTTGGTCACTATTTTAGAGGTGGATCGCGGTATATATTAAAAAAAGTTTAAGAATAATAAGTTTTGTATCGGGATTTGGGGGAGTGTTTTTGTCAGAAAAACTTAAACATAGTCCCAGTCTAGCTTCCGGTCAAACTTGTCTGTACTTGGCTTTGTGAGAGACACTTGATTTCTTGGTCTAGAAGGGATATAATCGCTACGGCTTTTGTAACTATCATTACAACGATTAGCCAAAACAGGAGGTAATTGGGTTGGCCAGAAAACGGAAACGTAAGAGTCGCCGTCGTCAAGAAGGACGTAAGATACTTGAACTTGTACCCCAGTATAGTATTGAAAGTGGCGAGGATAAACCCGTAACTGCGGCGCGTAAGTATATTCAAGCTATAGGCATTAGCCCACCAGCTTTATTGGTTGTTAAGCGTAACGAGCATACAACCGATCGCTATTTCTGGGCTGAAAAAGGACTGTTTGGAGCGCAATATGTGGAGGAAAACCACTTCCTTTTCCCAAGTTTACGCGACCTGCAGCCCCAGCCCGTCAAAGCACCGGTAGCAGTTGCCAAATAATTCACAAGACTATTAATCGTATCATGGAAAGTGAACTCGTTTACAGAAAAGTAAACGAGTTTTTTTTGAGGATAAGAGGAGCGGGAACCTTTAAGTGATCAGTAATCAGTAAAATGAAAACTCACATCTGATCACCGAAAAGGCGGACAGCTAAAGAGGGAATGGGGTTATGAGAATTTTTTAGCGGTTATTTAGGGTTTGCTGAATAAATCTAAAAACCTTGTTGGGTAAGACTTTTAGACTTTTTGTCAATCAAAAAGTACCAGGTATGGGAGTGATCAGGGGGAAAATCCTTGGACTTTTTCCCTAAAAATTAGGTAATTGGCCACCTCAAAACCGGTAAAACCCCACACCCCACACCCCACACCCCACACCCTGTCCCCACGAAAAACTTTTTCAGCAGACCCTCTTTAAATCGCTGTAATCAATTAAATTTCCTCATTTAAACCCGATAAGATTGGTGAGGTAATAAATTATTTCCGATCAGGATCGCAAAGTTCAACCTTTAAGGTATGATTGGGAACATTAATTATTTTTTTATGTATTGCACTAAAACGTAGAGGGCAAGCAGCAGTGATTAGAGTAGCGATCAATGGTTTCGGACGGATTGGACGTAATTTCCTAAGATGTTGGTTAGGACGGACTGATAGTGGCTTGGAGGTAGTGGGGATCAATGATACATCCGATCCCCGTAGTAACGCTCACCTGCTCAAATATGACTCGATGTTAGGCAAACTTAACGCTAATATCGATGCCGATGATAATTCTTTAATTGTTAACGGTAAGACTATTAAATGTTATTCCGATCGCAATCCCCTCAATCTGCCCTGGGCAGAATGGGGTGTAGATTTAGTGATCGAAGCTACCGGTGTTTTCGTCGATGAAGAGGGCGCTTCTAAGCATATTGTCGCAGGAGCTAAAAAAGTCCTCATTACCGCACCGGGTAAAGGTTCGGGTGTGGGAACCTATGTCGTCGGTGTCAACGCTCACGAATACGAACACGATAAATACAACGTCATCAGTAATGCCAGTTGTACCACCAACTGTCTTGCTCCTGTCGTCAAAGTGATTCACGAAAACTTCGGCATCATCAAAGGGACGATGACCACCACCCACAGTTACACTGGTGATCAACGGATTCTGGATGCTAGTCACCGGGATCTGCGTCGCGCTCGCGCCGCCGCCGTTAACATCGTTCCCACCTCCACCGGCGCCGCTAAAGCTGTAGCCTTAGTTATCCCCGACATGAAAGGGAAACTTAACGGTATCGCTCTGCGGGTACCCACTCCTAACGTTTCTGTGGTGGATTTAGTGGCGCAAGTGGAAAAAAGCACGATCGCGGAACAGGTAAACGAAGTCCTCAAAGAAGCTTCGGAAAATTCTTTGAAAGGAATTCTCGAATATAATGATTTACCTCTCGTTTCCTCTGATTATCGCGGTGTTGATGCCTCCTCGATCATCGATGCTAGTCTCACCATGGTGATGGGTGGCGATATGGTGAAAGTTATCGCTTGGTACGATAACGAATGGGGTTACTCCCAACGGGTGGTTGATCTCGCTGAAGTCGTCGCCAGCAAGTGGAAAGGCTAAATTAGTTAACTGAGCAGTGATAAATTCTCACTGAAAAAGCGCCGATAGATTCCCTCTGTCACCAATTGAGCGGTGATTAGGTTAGCTAGGGCAATCATAAACAGGATCAGTATCTGGTAGGAAGCGGCGTTTAAAGGTTCACTTCCTGCCAATACCTGTCCGGTGAACATTCCGGGTAAACTGACTAAACCCACCACCATCATCTGATTGAGGGTGGGGATTAAACTAGCTCGAATCGCTTCTTTTTGATAAGCTGCGATCGCTTGTTGAGGGGTTGCCCCTAAACAAAGATGGGTTTCGATTTCCAAACGGTGACTTTTAATGGCACTGCTTAATCTTTCCCCGGCTAAAGAGGCACTGTTCATCGCTTGCCCTAACACCATCCCCGTCAAGGGAATCAAGTATTGGGGTGAGTACCATTGTTCTGGTTGAATGATTAAAGCGATCGCATAACCTAAAGTTAGACAGCTACTAATTAATAAAGAGCCGAAAACTAGCGGTAATAGGGCTTTATCCCGGCTATCAATGCGATTTTTAGCAACAATAGTCGCGATAGTCATCATTACTGCCAAAATCCCCAGCACTGCCAGAGGATTATCAAGGGAAAAAATAACGGCGATAACGTAGCCTACCACTAATAATTGCAGGATCGAGCGACCAGTCGCTAATAATAATTGGCCCTCTAGGGCTAAATTTGACCAACGGGAGAGGAGTAAACAAATACCCATCATCCCCAAAGCCCAACCCAAATCCACCAGATTTAGTTCTACTAATCCATCCATAAAAATAAAAGAAACAAATTACAACGATAGTTCATCTATAAATAGCAAGTTTATAATTATTTTTGACCAATTATCAAAAAAATCGGCTCTAAAACCTCGCCTTAAGGCGAAAAGTTTTTGTAAAGGGAATTTATGCCCCGTTACAAAAACTGCCTCCTGCCTCCTGCCTTCGTTATTCCTTCTTTTCGCCGACAAATCCCGATTAGTCTCTAATTTGAGTGAAAGCGCGTGAGTACAATTCCCCCCGTCGATTTATCCCGTCAATACCAAGTCATCAGCGAAGAAGCTAACCATGCCGTTTTAGAAATCCTCCGTTCTGGGCGCTATATTGGTGGCGAAGCTGTGAGCGAATTAGAACGACAATTTGCCCTCTATCATGGTGTTAGCGATTGTGTTGCCTGTAATTCGGGGACCGATGCCCTTTATCTGGCACTACGCGCCCTCGGTATTCAAGCGGGGGATGAAGTAATCACTTCTACTTTTTCGTTTATTGCCACCGCCGAAGCGATTAATTTAGTCGGAGCAGTGCCAGTTTTTGTCGATATCGATATTAATACTTTTAACCTCGATGTGGCACTGTTGGAAAAAGCGCTTACTCCCCAAACTAAGGCGATTATCCCCGTACACCTTTTTGGGCAATCTGTCAATATGTCTGAGGTGGTAAATTTCGCTCGTTCCCATAATTTATTGGTGATTGAGGATTGCGCTCAGGCAACGGGAGCAGAATGGCATGGGCAGAAAGTGGGGAGTATCGGCGATATTGGCTGTTTTAGCTTCTTTCCCACCAAAAATTTAGGCGGTTGTGGCGATGGTGGCGCAATTACCACCAATAACCCCGAGTTAGCGGCACAAATTCGCATGATTAAAGAACACGGCAGCAAGGTGCGTTATCTCCATGAGGTAATTGGGGTGAATAGCCGCTTAGATGCCATTCAAGCGGTTATTTTGCAAATTAAGCTGAAATATCTCGATTTTTGGAATAATCAACGGATCGAGATTGCCCAACGTTATCGGGAATTACTGCAACCTTTGCCTAATATCACTTTACCCGCCGCTTTAGCCGGGGGTAAGCACGTTTGGAATCAGTACACAATCCTAACGGAAAATCGTGACCAAATGCGGGCGGCTTTGCAGGAAAAAGATGTCCTATCGATGGTGTATTATCCGATTCCCCTACATTTACAGCCGGTTTATCAGTATTTAGGCTATAAAAAAGGTGATTTACCCATGGCTGAATTGGCCAGTGAAAAAGTGTTATCTTTGCCTATGTTCCCCGATTTAAGCTGCGAGGAACAACAACAGGTAGCCTACGCGCTAAAAGATTGTTTGCATAGTTCCTGAGTTATCAGTGGGAATTATGAATTATGAATTATGAATTAGGAAGTGGGAAGAATAAACAAAAATAATCTCCTGACGACCGACTCCTGACGACCGGCTACTGACTCCTAACCCCACCAACAGACTTATTCAGCCAACCCTACTTAAGGTCTGCTGAATAAATCTAAAAACCTTGCTGGATAAGACTTTTAGCCTTTTTTGAAATCCAAAAGTACCAGATATGGGAGTGATCAGGGGGAAATTCAGCTACTTTTTCCCTGAACACCCTACACCCTGCCCCTAGGAAAAACTTTTTCAGCAGACCCTACTTAAGCGGTTAAATCGATTAACTTTTGTTTTAAAGTTTCCAATCCTAGCCGACGAATAGCCGAGATAAAAACAGCTTGGGGATATTTTTCCTTAGCTATTTCCAAATCCTCGCTTTTTACCTGATCCAACTTATTAAACACCATTAACATTGGACCGGTTTGAATCGGCATCTCCGAGAGGATTTTTAATACCGAGGCAATCTGACTTTCCCAAGCTGGATGGGACAGATCCACCAGATGGAGTAATGCGTCTGCTTCCGTTACTTCCTCCAAAGTTGCCCGAAAAGCATCCACCAGCGAGGGGGGTAATTCGTGGATAAAACCCACCGTATCAGTTAGTAAGAGGGGGTGAGATGTTTGGGTAAGGGGATCGGTAATAGTTAAGCGTCGGGTAGTGGGATCAAGGGTAGCAAACAGTTGATCGGCGGTATAAACTTCGGCAGCGGTGAGAGCATTAATTAAAGTAGATTTTCCCGCATTGGTGTAACCGACGATCGCCACACTGGCTACCTCTTGTTTTTGCCGTTGTTTGCGTAAACGGGAACGATGAGCTTGCAGCTGATCCACCTCATCCTGGAGACGGGATAAACGACGTTGAATAGTTCGGCGTTCTGTTTCTAATTTTGTCTCCCCCGGTCCGCGAGTGCCAATTCCTCCCCCTAATCTCGACATGGCTAATCCGCGCCCGGTGAGACGGGGTAAAGTGTATTCTAATTGGGCTAATTCTACCTGTAGTTTACCCGCTTGGGATTGGGCCCGTTGGGCGAAAATGTCCAGGATCACCTCGGTGCGATCGACCACTCTCACCCCGATTTGGTTCTCTAGATTGCGAATTTGGGCGGGAGAAAGATCCCGATTGAATACAACTAAATTAGCCCCCGAAGTTTGCACCTGTAGGGCGATTTCTGCCACTTTTCCCGAACCGATCACTGTTTGAGGATGGGGATGATCCCGTTTTTGTCGGGTGACTTGCAAAACTTTGCCCCCGGCGGTATCAACTAAACGTTCTAATTCGCTTAAACCGTCCTCGAACTGGCGATCGCTCATATTGTCGGTCATTAAACCAACCAATAGCACCCGATCTTCGGCTGTATCAACGGTTATAGCGGTAAATTCGCGCTGAAACTCCGCCTCTAGTCCTTCCACTAACTCTAAAAAGTCCTGTTTGCTTAAATCCTCTAGATTTAAGGGCGGGGAGACAGACCAGTATATATTACTATTGACATTTGTTTGACTTTGTGGTATGAGATGCGCCAGATAGACCTGCTCCACATAACCAGTCGCCCCACCACCGCGACGGATCATGCCTGTGCCGGTTAGGGTTAAGATCACCAGTGCGTCTAATCTTTGCAGAGCCATGGCGGTTAAACTGGATTCTTTTGGCGGTTCCTGCTTGAGTTCCGTGGCGATACAACGAATTCCGCAAAGACGTTCGGAACCGTAGCGGGGTAGTTCCAAGAGGGAAAATTGGGTTTGTCGGGGGGTTCCCACTCCCACACGAATTACCTGGCCGCGACGGTTGATATAGGTGCAGAGGGGTTGATGAATATCGGTACTGATGGCCGCCAGTCTTTGGGCGAATTCTGGGGTGGTGAGAGTATCGATAGGCAAGCGTTCATGGTACAGCCTTTGTAGCTGTTTCATCTGACTGGCTTTTAGTCCCTGGGTATTGCCGAAGATGGTATCGATAGGCTTTCCTCGCAATTAGGATTTTATCTATATATTGTAGCGATTTTGACCATGGCTGCCCTTTTATTTGTCCTCTAGAAGCCAGCCCTAATTAGGGTAAAATTGGGCAGTATCAATGGTTATTTTCCATATTATGCTCGCTTCTACTCAGGAACTCCTCGAAACCGCTCGCAAAAATATCTATGCGATCGGAGCTTTTAATGTTTATAACCTAGAAGGGGTCAAAGCGGTGATTAGTGCCGCCGAGGATTGCCGTAGTCCCGCTATGTTGCAAATTCACCCCAGCGCTTTGCGTTATGGCAGTTCCACCCTCGTCGCTCTCTGTTTAGAGGCCGCTCGCTCGGCCAAGGTTCCTATCTCGGTCCATCTTGACCATAGCACTAAAGCCAGCGATATCTACGAGGCCCTAGAAGCGGGGATGACCTCAATTATGGCCGATGGCTCTCATCTTCCCTACCAAGATAATCTCGCTTTTACCAAAGAAATGACTCGTTTAGCTCACGAATACGGGGCTGTGGTGGAGGCAGAAATCGGCCGAATTAGCGGCACTGAGGACGGGTTAACTATTGCCGAAAAAGAGGCTAAAATGACAGATCCAGAGCAAGCAGTGCAATTTGTGCAGGCAACGGGAGTGGATTCTCTGGCCGTAACTATCGGTAATGTCCATGGCGAGTACAAAAGTCCGCCCCGTCTCGATTTCGATCGCCTGGCCCGGATTCGACAACTTCTGTCTATTCCCCTAGTTTTACACGGTGCTTCCGGTTTACCCCCAGAAATGATCGGGCGATCGATCCAGTTAGGAGTCTGCAAATTTAATGTTAATACAGAAGTGCGTCAAGCCTATATGCAGTCCCTGAAACGGGAAATTTGTGGGCCAGAGGATAAGGATTTATTAGAGATCGCAGGAGAGGCAATTTCCGCGATGAAATCGGTAATTATCGACAAATTAACCCTTTTTGGTGCTGTCAATAAGGCCCATCTCCACGAAACTCCCTACGCTCAAATGTTAGCGGGATTATCGGGGGTTAGGGACTAGGAATTATAAATTATGAATTATGAATTATGAATTGGGGAGAAGAGAGAAGGGAGAAGGGAGAATAAATAAAAATAATCTCCTGTCTCCTGAATACTGACTCCTGAAGTCTGACTCTCGACGACCGGCTCCTGACGGTTAAAATAACTGATCACTGAGATAAAATGCCGATGAAAAAATTAATTCTAGCCACGAGTAATCCGGGTAAATTGGCAGAGATAGGGGAATACTTAACTGATATCGACCTAGAATTGCAGTTAAAACCCGATGATTTAGAGATAGAGGAAACCGGGGCGACTTTTGCTGAAAATGCCTATTTAAAAGCTGCTCAAATTGCCCTAACTTTGGGAGAATGGTCGATCGCCGATGATTCGGGATTGGAAGTAACCGGGTTAGGAAATGCCCCGGGGATTTACTCGGCCCGCTATGGTAAAAATGATCGAGAAAGAATCGATCGCCTCGTCAGAGAATTAGGGGATAATCAGGATCGATCGGCCCGTTTTGTCTGTGTAATTGCGATCGCACGTCCCGATGGTGAGATTGCCTTGAGCGCCACAGGAATCTGCACGGGAGAAATTCTCACCAGTCCTAGGGGTAAAGGTGGTTTTGGTTACGATCCGATTTTTTATGTCCCCGAATACGCTTTAACCTTTGCGGAAATGTCTCCCGAATTAAAAAGAAAAATTAGCCACCGAGGACGAGCTTTTGAGCAATTGCTGCCCCATCTCAAGACTCTCGCGGGTACAAATTCATTAAGGCTCTGACTTGTTCAGCATGATAAGAGCTTCTTGTCAAGGGACTCGCAACAATTTGTAAAAATCCCAGAGATTCCCCATATTCGCGCCAAGCTTGGAACTGTTCGGGGGTGATAAATTCCTGTACACCGAGATGTTTTGGCGATGGTTGCAGATACTGCCCGATGGTGAGAATATCACAATCAACGGCCCGTAAATCGCCCATCACTTGCCGCACTTCCTCGTCGGTTTCCCCCAATCCCACCATAATGCCCGATTTTGTGTAGGTAGCGGGAACAATGGCGCGAGCGCGCTGCAATAATTCTAGAGAACGCTGGTAATCACCCTGGGGACGCACACGACGGTAGAGACGGGGAACAGTTTCGGTATTGTGGTTTAAA
The DNA here is from genome assembly GCF_021300285.1 of Microcystis sp. 49638_E5. Lineage (NCBI taxonomy): Bacteria > Bacillati > Cyanobacteriota > Cyanophyceae > Chroococcales > Microcystaceae > Microcystis > Microcystis sp. 49638_E5. Next base: position 82,409 of record NZ_JAJTDH010000029.1, read on the forward strand.
ACTTCAGGTTTAGCGGCAAGAATTAAAGCTAAAGCCTGCCAATTGCCGCAAAGATCGGGAATCAGCACTTCGATGGTGGTTTTTGGGGAAATGCGGCGAATTTCCTCGATACAACGGACAAATTGACTAGCACCCCCATCAGCCAAATCATCGCGATTGACAGAAGTGATCACTACATGATTAAGATCAAGACGTTGCACGGCTGCCGCTAGTCGCAGGGGTTCCGTGGAGTCTAAAGGTTGGGGTTTTTTCTCAAAATCTATATCACAGTAAGGACAGGCGCGAGTGCAAGCAGGACCCATAATTAAAAAGGTAGCCGTCCCCGCGTGGAAACATTCGCCGATATTGGGACAGGAAGCCTCCTCACAAACGGTATTTAAGCCTAAATCGCGTAAAACTTCCTTAACACTGCCGACTCGCTGCCATTGCGGTGCTTTTACCCGTAACCACTCTGGTTTTACCGTCACGCCTGAACTACTCCGATAATTTTTGCCTATATCTGTAATATCCTAGCAAGTCTCGACCCACTCAAGGCAGAATATGCTATGATGATTTAGCTAAAAACTTTCGGGATGTAGCGCAGCTTGGTAGCGCACTTCGTTCGGGACGAAGGGGCCGCAGGTTCGAATCCTGTCATCCCGATTAAAGACAATCAAGGGGAGAGGCACAATCGACTCTCTTGGGTTTGCTGGGTAAAATGTATTCTAGGATATAGTCCTGCTGGCGAGGGAGTGGAAAAAACCACAGAGACACAGAGGACACAAAGATCGATCGCTCCTATATGGGTTAAACTGATCACACCAAGAATAAGAGAGTCCAAAATCTATCTTCTATTTGATTATAACTACTTAATTTACCTCCTCTAAGCCCATGTCTAGATTATTAATCAGCCAGTATCAGGCGGAAGTTGAGAAGATTGTCCAATATGGCGGCAGTCGCAAGGAAACTTCGATTAGAGTCGCTTTTCAGAATTTGTTAAATGACTATTGCAAGGCGCGGGATTTTTTGTTAATTCCGGAGTTGGATTATCGCACTAAATCGGGAAAAGTTGTCTATCCTGACGGGACGGTAAAGGATGCTTTACGGTTAGATTGGGGATATTGGGAAAGTAAGGATCAATACGATAATTTAGACGAAGAAATTGAGAAAAAGTTAGCGAAAGGCTACCCTAATGACAATATTTTATTTGAAGACTCCCAGACGGCGGTTTTAATTCAAGGAGGAGAAGAAAGACTGCGCGTCTCCATGCGCGATGATGAGGCTTTGGATGGGATTATTAATGCTTTTATTAATTATGTACGTCCAGAAGTTAACGATTTTCGAGAGGCGATTGATAGTTTTAAGGAAGATTTACCAACAATTTTAGAAGCGTTGCGGGGTTTAATTGCGTTGCAGTCGGAGACGAATCGGAATTTTGTGACAGCGCGGGACAAATTTTTAGAGATTTGTCGCAAGTCAATCAATCCAGAAATTAGTCTGGAAGATGTGCGAGAGATGATTATTCAGCATATTCTGACAGAGGATATTTTTATCAATATTTTTAATGAGTCCCAATTTCACCGGGAAAATAATATCGCTAGGGAATTACAGGGAGTGATTGAAACTTTCTTTACTGGTAATACCAAGCGCAATACTTTAGGGACAATTGAACGTTATTATGCGGTAATTCGGCGGACAGCGGCGAATATTTATAACCACCACGAGAAGCAGAAGTTTCTCAAGGCGATTTATGAGAATTTTTATAAAGCATACAATCCGAAAGCGGCGGACCGGTTGGGAATTGTCTATACACCCAATGAAATTGTCCGTTTTATGATTGAAAGTGTCGATTATTTAGTCCACAAGCATTTTGGTAAGTTGTTGGCGGATCCAGGAGTAGAAATTTTAGATCCGGCGACGGGGACAGGAACTTTTGTAACGGAGTTGATTGAGTATTTACCGAAGGATAAGTTACGGTACAAGTATAAGCATGAGATGCACTGTAATGAGGTGGCAATTCTGCCTTATTATATTGCTAATTTGAATATTGAGTTCACCTACAAGCAGAAGATGGGTGAGTATGAGGAGTTTGAGCATATCTGTTTTGTGGATACCCTGGACCATGCTGCTTTTCATCTCAAGCAGATGGATTTGTTTGCCATGTCGGTGGAGAATACCCAACGGATTCAAAATCAAAATGACCGCAATATTTCTGTAATTATTGGTAATCCTCCTTATAATGCTAATCAGCAAAATGAGAATGACAATAATAAAAATCGGAAGTATCCTGCTATTGATAAGCGCATTAAGGATACTTACATCGAAGAGAGTACAGCGCAGAAGACAAAGCTATATGATATGTATTCTCGCTTCTTTCGTTGGGCTACAGATAGGTTAGGTGAAAATGGTATAATAGCTTTTATTACTAACTCTTCTTTCTTGGATGGTCGCTCCTTTGATGGATTTAGAAAATGTATTGAAGAAGAATTTACTTGCGCTTATTTTATAGATTTAGGTGGTAATGTCAGAAAAATTTCTGGTAGAGATGGTATTTTCATTGGTGAAAAACACACAATTTTTGGTGCTGCTGCTATGACAGGTATTGTGATAAGTTTTTTGATTAAAGACAATCATAATAATCGAAATAAGCTTTCTTATGCGAATCCTTTTGATGTTCATGAATTGCGACAAAATAAACTTAATTATCTGCAAGTAAATGATTTCAAAGATATTCACTTTGAGCATATCATACCAGACAAAAAACATAATTGGATTGAACAATCAGATAATGATTTTAATAGCTTAATACCTGTAGTTGATAAAGATACTAAGCTGTCCAAAGATCAAATTCATGAAGTAGCAATATTTAAGTTGTACACAAATGGAATAAAGAGTAATAGAGATGAATGGGTATATGATTTCAATTCACAGCAACTTGAGAGCAAGATAAGTTATTTTATCGATATTTATAATTCAGATATTTTTAAATACGCAGAAACGTCTTTGTTTTCCAATATAAATATTGATGAAATGGTAAATCTTAATATTAAATGGAGTCGAGATTTAAAGAAGCACTTAATCGCTAGGCATAGCATTACTTTTGACAGAGCAAAAATTATATTTTCTCTCTTTCGCCCTTTTATAAAGCAATTATTTTACAGCGATTTTATACTCAATGATGTTCTAACTAACTATCATGCAGAATTGTTTGGGAAAGGATTTGATTATAGTAATAGTGTTATTTATTTTTCAGGTACTCCGCTTTCTAAACCTTTTCAAGTTTTAACCTCTAATTGTCCGGTTGATTATCATTTCATTGGTGATACACTTTGTCTCCCCCTCTACCGCTACGACAAAGAAGGAAACCGTATCGATAATATCACCGATTGGGGATTGCAGCAATTCCAAAAACATTACAACGATAAAACCATCACCAAACTCGATATCTTCCACTACACTTATGCAGTCCTCCACTACCCGGAATATCGCAGTAAATACGAATTAAATCTTAAGCGAGAATTTCCCCGGCTTCCCTTTTATGATAACTTCTCTCAATGGGTAGAATGGGGAAGCAAACTAATGGAATTACATATCAACTATGAAACCGTCGCACCCTACCCACTAACCCGCATTGATACTAATAATAACCTCAAACCGAAACCTAAACTAAAAGCTGACCGAGAAAAAAATTCTATCAACCTCGATGATGTCACTTTCCTACAAGATATTCCCAAAATTGCCTGGGAATATAAACTCGGTAATCGTTCGGCCCTAGAATGGATTTTAGATCAATATAAGGAAAAGAAACCCAAAGATCAAACCATCGCCGAAAGATTTAATAACTATCGCTTTGCCGATTATAAAGAAACAGTAATTGACTTACTACAAAGAGTCTGTACTGTCAGCGTCGAAACCATGAAAATAATAGAAGCGATGAGACATTAAAAAGATTGCTTCTGGGAAATTTTATTCTACACCCTGCCTCCAGTAAAAACTTTTTCAGTAAACCCTAAGTAGCTGGTTATAATTAAATTAAAAATGGATTTTAGGTTTGATCCCCCCTGCCCCCCTTGATAAGGGGGGTTGATTCGTAGGGTTGAATGGATTTTAGGTTTGATCCCCCCTGCCCCCCTTGATAAGGGGGGTTGATTACTAGGGTTGATTACTAGGGTTGATTCGTAGGGTTGAATGGATTTTAGGTTTGATCCCCCCTGCCCCCCTTGATAAGGGGGGTTGATTCCTAGGGTTGATTCGTAGGGTTGAATGGATTTTAGGTTTGATCCCCCCTGCCCCCCTTGATAAGGGGGGTTGATTCGTAGGGTTGATTCGTAGGGTTGAATGGATTTTAGGTTTGATCCCCCCTGCCCCCCTTGATAAGGGGGGTTGATTCGTAGGGTTGATTCCTAGGGTTGATTCGTAGGGTTGAATGGATTTTAGGTTTGATCCCCCCTGCCCCCCTTGATAAGGGGGGTTGATTCGTAGGGTTGATTCGTAGGGTTGATTCGTAGGGTTGATTCGTAGGGTTGATTCGTAGGGTTGATTCATGAATCAACCCTACTACCTTGATATAGAGGTTTTCATTACCCTGTCCAGTTATACTTCATCTTTATGAGAAATGCCCTCACCAGAAAAGTGGCTAATCAATGGGGTAAATAAAAGCTGATAGCTAAAAAAACTGATAACCGATAACCCGGGAGAAAATATAATTGTAGCTACCTACCCATTCCAGATTAATTCCTATGGCAGAAGAAACCACCACCCCCGCAACTCCGGCAGCAGCAGCAGAAAAACCGGCTCAACCTGCGGCTGCTAAAAAACCCAAGGAGCCTACCGTCGAGGAAAAACCCTTTGCTGAATTTATCGAGCAGCATTTTCAACCCGCACTGGCGGCAGCCTTGCAAAAGCTGGGTATAACTGATATAAAACTGTCCTTTAAACAGGATAAAATTGCCGTGCAGGGCTTTTCTAGCTCTCCCTGTTGGCAGTTAACCGGCAATTGGCTCGGGGGAATGCGTCAATTTAGCATTTATTTTTTGGAAGAAAACATCAACGGTAAAAAAGCTTTTTCCCAGGCTGAGGGCGGCGCTCAACCTAGTACACTTGAATCATTTATGATCGATGAAAGGAAAGTTAGTCTCGATTTACTGTTGTTTTACACCCTGCAACGGCTTAACGGTCAAAAGTGGTTGACGAGAAACTAAAATTACTGAGGATTAGCGATCGAGAAGGGGGGTAAAATGAGTATAGATGACCACTGCTTATCGATCGCTAATAGTAATTATGCGTGTATTTGTACTACTTTTTAACGCAGGCACAGAAAACGAAGGTATCCACACCATTCAAATGGGAGCTATCAATAAGGTGTTGATGTTTGAATCGGAAGATGATGCCACCCGTTATGCGCTGCTGTTAGAGGCGCAGGATTTTCCGACTCCCACGGTAGAGAAAATTGATTCGGAGGAAGTGGCAGAATTTTGTCGCGATGCTGGCTATCAAGCGGAGATGATTGAAGCGGGTATGTTGGTAATTCCCCCCGAAAGCAATGCCTCCGAGTTGGATTGGCGAAAAGAGGAAGTCCCCCCCGCCGAAGAAGAGTTTTCCGAGATTCCCGATGCGGAGTTGGACAGCATCCGTCGTCGTCTAGAAGGACTTTTGTAATAAACCTCTGGTAAAGAAAATTGTCCTGCTTGGTTCGGAGACAGGAGACAGGAGCCAGTAGTCAGGAGTTCGGAGTCAGAAGACAGGATAATAAATCAACGTTGTTCCCTGTTCCCTGTTCCCTGATAACTGATAACTGATAACTGATAACTGATAACTGATAACTGAATATGACAACTGTGGGGGAATTGGGCGAAAATTTGGTGGCGGATTGGTTGCAATTACAGCAATGGCATATCCTCCAGCGTCGTTGGCGTAGTGGCGGCGGTGAAATCGATTTAATCGTTTTGTCTAAATCTCAGGCGATTCTCGCTTTTGTCGAGGTGAAAACCCGCAGCGCTGGCAATTGGGATTTAGGGGGCAAATTAGCAATCGATGACCGTAAACAGGGGAGAATTTACGAAGCTGCTCAGATATTTCTCTCCTTTTATCCCCAATGGTCCGATTTAACCTGTCGCTTCGATGTGGCTTTGGTTAGTTGTCAAAAAAGTTCTCTATTAGCTTTACCTGAGTTTTCCCTTGATTATCCCTGTCAGCTACAGGCAGGTTATCAATTGCAGTTACAGGAATATCTCGTGGCGGTTTTCTAAAAACACAATAGGCCCGCCTAGGGAGGCGGGCTTCATCTTGTACAAACGATATGGACTCCTAAAAAATTAACGGACTCAACATAATAAAGGTTTACGGAACCCACAACAGTCTATCTGTCAACTATCAAGATTTCTCAGTTTACCGACTCAGGTGATGATTACGGCTCACTCCATCTGTCCTATATCGAGCAACAGAGGCGAAACCATACTTTACTTTACAAACTTTGAGAATCTGCGTCCGATTTAGCTGTTGCGTTGAGCTAGAGCAGGTGGCACAGGCTCTAGGTCTTTTTGCCTGGAAGGAAGTTGAGTCGCTTCCTTTGTGCCTTATGTTCTTAAGATAACACCGTTGTCGGGACTCGATCGACCTTGTAATTAAAGTTTACATTTATTGATTTTTAGTAAAAATTGCTGTTACAAAACTATGGGAATTATGAATTATGAATTATGAATTATGAATTGGGAAGTGGGGGAATTATGAATTATGAATTATGAATTATGAATTGGGGAAGTGGGGGAAATGGGGGAATTATGAATTGGGGAAGTGGGGGAAATGGGGAAGCTGTCTCATCACCCTATCTCCTGACTCCTATCTCCTGACTCCTATCTCCTGACTCCTGATTAGGGACTGAATCTCCTCTTTGTAGGCAAAAGGAGCGCGACTGAGAGCCTCTTGAAAGAGGGGTTGAGCCTCTTGATTTTTGCCCTGTTCTTTTAGTACGATCGCAGCCGCTAAAATCGGTCGGAAATCGTTAACATCCATCTGTTGAGCTTGTTTATAGGCGTTTAAAGCTTCTGGATAATTTTGCTGCTCGAAATAGATTTTGCCTAAAAGTAACTGAACGGAAACGATATCGATTAAACTAGCCGAATTATTGGGATCGGAACCAGCTTTTAAAGCGCGATCGATCGTGTCTTTGACCAGACTAATCGCCTCGATAGAGCGGTTTTGGCTGAGAAATAAATTAGTTAATCCAGTTAAGGCCCGCAGATCTTGGGGTTGGGAGGCCAAAAGGGCGCGATAACTGCCTGTGGCTCCTGCATAATCCTCTATTTGCTGTTTCGCTTCCGCCAAAAGTAGTAGATAATCGGATTGTTGGGGGTTAAGTTGCGCTAATTTTTCTAAAGGTTCGATCGCTTGCTTTAAATCGCCCTGCTGTAAGCGAGTATCTAATAATCCCCGCAAAGCCGTCTGATTATCGGGTTCACGCTCTAAAACCATCTGATAACCCAGTGCTTGACTGGCTAATTCCTCTTGTTTCACTGCGGACAGATGACTCTGTCCCGAGGAGTGCCGACTCTGGAGAACAGAAGTCAATAGTGGCATAGTCGAGAAAGACAGCAAAGCAAATAACATCAGGACGAGACCGATGGACAGCCAACGACGGTTAGAGAGAGAAGCTTTCATAGACTGGGGTGCGAGGGGACAGACAAGAAAATGTTATAGAAGTCTGGAGATTTGATTAGGGGATCAATCGAATTCTCCGCTCTTTATTGAGTACAATGGGCAAACGGTCAAGACTCAAAAGGGTTTTGACGAGGTTGACAGTCAAAAGATCATGGTTCTTAATATACTAGATGCCAGTAGAGTCGCCCTAGAGGGTTATTGTAACCCCCCATATCGCGCTTTTGACTTGCTTGATTACTAATTTACTGTGTGTCTCCGCCGCTAGGAGTGTGATATGAATCGTCCTGGGAATCGGTTTACCGAATCACCGAAAACCCCCCCGACTCCTGAAGTGGAAATTCAGGAAGTCTCCGTTGAATCCCCCAATACCGAGGCTGATTTAGCCGTAGAGTCAGCCACCCCCGAAGAAGTCAAACGTCAACAACCGATCCCCCCTCCCAGTCATCTGCGGCAGTATCGGGCGATCGGTCTCGTCTATGGTCATTATCAGCGATCGGAGGAACAATTAACTAAAGGCAATATTTTAACTGCCGATGGTACTCTGATCGATTCTGTGATTCTCGGCCGGGTGATCAGTTTGGTTAAAAATCATCTCGATCTGGAAAAACCCCATCTTTGGGTGGTTTACCCGCGTACCCGTCAGGAAAATGATGCCCTTCATGTTCAGATTGTCGGTGTTTGGGAACCAGAAACCCTGAAAAAAGAGGATGATCAAGAGATAGAGCCACTCCTCGCTTCTACCCCGGGTTATTTTTCGATTCGAGGTGAAGTCATCTTTACTGAACGGGAAAATCAAGCGGTAGTGGTCAAAATCCGACAAATGCCCAAAACCGAAGCGGACAAACCCAAGTTTTTTAAACTAAAATTGCGCGGCACTTTGCCAGGTAAACCGGTCAGTCGTTTTTGGGATTTTCAGGTGCAACTTAAAGGGGATGCCTTAACTATTTTGGAAGGTTTGGACCTCGGTTTTGCCAGCAAGAAAAAACCCATGGGTAAGGGTGGTTTTAAAAAGCCTTTTGATAAAAATCGTCATCCCTCGGCCGATAGATATTCTCGACCGGAAGGGGAAGGAGAAAAGCGACCTTTTACCCCAGGACAATCCCCTATCCCTCGGCCTTCCCGCCCCAAACCCCTATCGGAAAACTAATTTTTTTCTAGGATGGGTGCAGAACCCATCCCTAGGTTTACAGGTTTTTTTCAGGAGTTAGTTGCTCCTTAGTATCTGGGAATACGAGCGCGGATTCTATAACTATAACCTGTTCCCAAAATCTCGGTGATAAAAACTGCTAACTGAGTGCCTAAAATCGCTTCATCGGCAGAACTAAAAGATTTATAATCTTCTATTAACCATTCTTGACCACCATTAACTAGAGTACATCTAAATGTACCAAGAGCTTCGGCGATTTCTGTATGTTCTGTATAGTTTCTCGTTTTTACTTCCCCCGCACTATCTGCCCTCAAACATAATTGATTAAGTTCTGAATGAAATTTGGCAGGAATTTTGTCTAAATCACCCCCTTTAGTCACCCAATGCACAAAAAGATGAAAAGACCAAGGAAGATTGAGATAAACTAGATAACATAAAACCAGAATGATTGTTAAATATAAGGAGGAAGTCAGGAATTTATCATATTTCCTTTTTCGGGATCGATTTAGACGTTTGGCTAGATCTACCTTTGATTTTTTCATAAATTTTAATGGGACAAAAGTAATTCGTAAAAAGTAAGATGTATAAAAAAATTCTGCGTTTTGCTCCGATTATCCTGTCCTTGAGTTTATTTATTCTAGCGGTCTGGGCAATTAGTCAAGAATTTAAACACTACACTTTTGCCCAACTGTTGGCTAGTTTGGATCATATTACCACAAGTCATAAACTAGAAGCTATTTTTTGGATGGCCTTGGGTTATTTGTCGATGACGGGTTATGATCGCCTAGGTTTTTATTATATTAATCATCCCTTAGCTTTAGGCACTATTATCCGTACTGCTTTTATCAGTTATGCTCTTGGTAATACCATTGGTTTAACCTTATTTTCTGGAACTGCGATCCGTTATCGTTTCTATACTCCTGCGGGGGTGGGGGTGGTGGATATTGCCAAAGTCATCACTTTTACCCATTTAAGCTTTTGGTTAGGAATGTTAGGGATTGGTGGTGTAAGTTTCCTCCTCGATCCCCAACGGATTCCTCAACTTTTAAAATTACCTTTTTTAACTACCAAACCTTTAGGAGTAATTTTTTTATTGCTGGTTACGGGATATTTTTTCTTGACTCTCACCTATAAAAAACCGATAAAAATCGGCAAAGAAAATATCTATTTACCCTCTTGGACTCTTTCCCTGGCTTTGATTTTGTTGACTTTTATTGATTGGATATTAGCCGCTAGAGTTCTATATCTTCTACTCCCAGACAACTATAATACTTCGTTTTTAGGATTTTTCGGTCTCTACGTATTTGCCATGACGGCAGGGGTATTAAGCAATGTGCCGGGGGGAGTAGGTGTTTTTGAGTTTATCATGCTGAGATTACGTCCCGAATATGTATCTAATGCCGAGCTTTTAGGTTCTTTAATCGCCTATCGAGCTATTTATTATTTGCTGCCTTTAATTGTCGCTTTTGTCTGGTTGTTGGGTTACGAAGCTCGCAGAAAATAAAGCCCGCCAATTAGCTTAAACGGACAAAAAAAGTCCCCATACCGTCATAGCTGGGGAGCATCAATCTAGTAGGCTAAAGTTTCTAAAGTTTCGCGTAGATAGGAACAAATGCGAGCATCAGCATCGTCTCTATTTTTACCTGATTCTAGTTGTTCTTGCTGCCAACGCCGAAAACCCGAACTAGCGGCGATGGCTTGTTTTAAATGCTCCCAAGTGTGATGCTCTTTGTGAAATGGGGTGTCAGAAAATGTGGTGGAGTTGCCCATCTTTACCTCTGGTGGTAGGGTTGCACCTTTTAACATAACTTAAAAATCGCTGAAAATTCTGATAACTGGGACACAATTAGCCAGAAAAAGGTGTTGCCTAGGGGGAAAGCTTCGGGGATGCCAACACCTTTTTTGAGGGAATCTAGCGGATTTTTAGGAGATTTTGCTGGTTTCTGCCGCTTCTTCTGCCTCCACTGCCGCATTTAAAGCGACGGGGGGAATGGGGATAGAAAATACCGCCGGCAGGTTAGCGGTGGCATCTTCGGGAGGCTGCCCGGAGTGAAAACGACGGTAGGTTAAAACACCAGCTACGGTGATTGCTCCCGTAGCACCGGCAACCCCTAAAATAAGTTTGTTAGCATCCACAGGGAGGGTGTGATTGCTGCCAAAAATGCTTTTACCTTTAGCGAAAGGACAAGCGGAGGCGCTGCCAGCATCAAGAGTACCTAAAACAATGCCACTGACGAGGGTAGCACTAACGGCGATGGAGGTGAAAAAAGTTTTCTTCATAATTGCCTTGGGGATAGGTTGTCAATAGCGATTATCCTTGCATTATAGATATCTAAATCACAATTGTCTATTTTATTTCTGTTGGTGACATTGAAATAATTTTGTTTAAGAATAATGAATTATCAATATCGTGTCGGGGGTAGTCTTGCCTATAACCATCCTACCTATATCGAGAGAAATGCCGATCAAGAACTGTTAACGGCGTTAAAAAATGGTCAATTTTGCTACATTTTTAACTGTCGTCAGATGGGCAAATCCAGTTTAAGGGTACGAGTGACCCATATTTTACAGCAATTGGGCATGGATTGCGCGTCCGTAGATATAACCAGTATTGGTAGCAATGATAATTTATCCCAATGGTATAACGGGGTGATTACCCGTTTGTTTTTAGGATTTAATCTGACGGGAAAAATTAATCTTAAATCCTGGTTGCGCGAGCGAGAGGATTTACCTCCCGTGCAGCGTTTGGGACAATTTATTGAGGAAGTTTTATTAGTTTATTGTCGGGGAGAAAAAATATATATTTTTATTGACGAGATTGATAAAATTCTCAGTTTACAGTTTTCTCTAGATGACTTTTTTTCCCTGATTCGTTATTGTTATAACCAAAGAGCGGAAAATTCCCAGTATGAAAGAATTACTTTTGCTTTATTCGGTGTTGCTACCCCAGCAGATTTAATTCGCGAAAAGACCCAAACATCTTTTAATATCGGCCAGGCGATCGAATTAACGGGATTTAATCTGGCAGAAATTGCTCCTTTAGCCGCGGGATTATCCAGTCAAAGTAATTATCAACCCGACTGGTTAGAAAAAGTTATTTTTTGGACGGGAGGACAGCCATTTTTAACCCAGAAAATCTGTCAGCTATTGCGGGAAACTAATTTAGATATTGAGACGCTGATCAAAGAGAGAGTTATTAATAATTGGGAATCTCATGATGAACCAGTTCATCTGCGAACTATTGCTGATCGCTTGTTAAGAAATCAAGACAAAGCGGGTCGTTTGTTAAGCATCTATCAACAAATTTTAGAAAAGGGTGCAATCGCGTATGATGATAGTCCAGAACAAGGGGAATTAAGGTTATCGGGGTTAGTAGTAAAAAAGGATAATAAGTTAGTAGTTTATAATCCTATTTATCGAGAAATATTTAATCTTAATTGGGTGGAAAAACAATTAGAGCAATTGCGTCCCTACTCAGAAGCACTTGCCGCCTGGCAACAGTCTAATTATACCGATGAATCGCGGCTTTTACGCGGAAAAGCTTTAAATAATGCCCTCGATTGGTCTCAGGGTAAAAGCTTAAGTAATCTTGATTATCAGTTTTTAACTGCTAGTCAAAATCTCGACAAAAGAGAGGCAGAAATTAGCCTAGAAACTCAGAAGCAAGCTAATAAAATTTTAGCAATCGCTCACAAAAAAGCTACGAAAAGAATTCAAATTGGCTCGGTAATTTTAATTGCTTCTCTCCTGGGTTCTTTCTTCGCTTTTATTCAGGTAAAACAAGCGTGGCAGCAAGTAGAAAGCGCTAAATTAGGTATTCAACTACAGCGCAATGGTGACAGTTATTGGCAACAATTTCAATTTGAAGAACTAGAATCTTTAATTGCGGCTATGCAAGCAGTAAATAGTTTAAAAAACATCGTTACTGATGACCAAACCCTGGGTAAATATCCTGCTACCAGTCCAATTATTACCCTACAACAAATTTTAGATCGCATTCAAGAAAAAAACCAACTGCAAGGACACTGGGGAACTATTTATAGTGTTAGTATTAGTCCCGATGGTCAAAAAATCGCCACTGCTTCCCAAGATGGGACGGTAAAAATTTGGAATCAAAAAGGTGATAATATTCAAACTTTGACAGGTCATCAAGGAGCAGTTTATAGTGTTAGTTTTAGTCCCGATGGTCAAAAAATCGCCACTGCTTCCGAAGATAAAACCGCCAAAATTTGGAACTTGCAAGGACAAAATTTAGTCACCTATCCTGACCATCAAGAATCAGTTTATAGTGTTAGTTTTAGTCCCGATGGTCAAAAAATTGTGACTACTTCCAGGGATAAAACCGCTAGATTATGGAATTTATCAGGTCAAACTTTACAGGTATTTAAGGGACATAAAAGATCGATAGATGCAGCTAGTTTTAGTCCCGATGGTCAAAAAATTGCCACCGCTTCCCGGGATGGTACGATTAAAATCTGGGATTTATCAGGTAAAATTATCTTGAGTTTAGGTCAAGAAAATATTGAGGCTTTTTATAGTGTTAATTTTAGTCCCGACGGTCAAAAAATTGCCGGAGCAGCGGCCGATAAAACTGCTAAAATCTGGGATTTACAGGGAAATTTAATAGCTACTTTCCGGGGACATCAAGATTTTGTCAACAGTGTGAATTTTAGTCCTGATGGCCAGTTTATAATTACCGCATCTAGTGACGGTAGTGCTAAAATTTGGGGACTGCAAGGGGAAGAAATAACCACTCTGAGAGGACATCAAGAATCAGTTTTTACTGCTGTATTTAGTCAAGATGGAAAAGAGGTGGTAACTGGATCGAGTGATGAAACGGCTAAAATTTGGCAGCTGAACAATTTAAATCAAGCTAAGGCCGATAATACCAGTGTTACCATTAATTCCCGGGGGAATATTATCGCTATTGCTAATAAAGATGGTCAGATTACTTTACTCGATTCCCAGGGAAAAAACATTAGAGAATTTGCCACAAAAATGCGCTCAATCTATAGTATAGCTTTTCATCATGATGATAATCAGATAGCGATTACAGGAAGAAACGGAAAAGTCCAAATCTGGAGTGAAAAAGGAACAATGCTTCAAGAATTTACTGCTAGTCAAGTACCGATTTATAGTCTTGCTTTTAATGGAGAGGGAACAGCAATAATCACGGGAACAAGCGAGGGAAAAATTCAATACTGGCATTTAAGCAATCATCGGCCTCAATTGATTAATTCTTGGACAGTTGATGATAGTATTATCTATGATTTGGTGTTTTCTCCTGATCATCAAAAAATTGCTACCGCTACTCGGGGAAAGATTAAAATTTGGGATTTACAGGGCAATCTTTTAAAGGAGATTAAAACCGATTCTTTTCCCGTTTATGGAGTTAGTTTTAGTCCCGATGGTGAGAAAATCGCCGCTATTTCAAGGGATGGTACAGCTAGACGCTGGGACATGGACGGAAATTTGCGCTCCGAGTTTAAAATAGAAGAAGATATCGTCTATGGGATCGCTTTTAGTCCTGATAGTCAAGAGATTGTGATTATTGCTAGGGATGGTCAAAAGCATCGATGGCCCTTAGAAACGGAATATGATTATTTACAAAAATTGCTCGATCGAGGTTGTCTTTGGTTAGAAGATTATCTCAGGACTCGTCCCGAAAAACGAGAAGCTCTATCCCCCTGTACTGGGAAAATAAAACCATTCACCTTTTAAACTTGGTTTGACTGGGTGGGGGGTGAAGGTTAAATTAATTAGTTAATTTCTTGATCTCTTCGGTTTGTCTTATGCAACGGACAGGGTTATAAGGGATGAAACCCTTATAGAAACAGACATTACTGCAATTTTTGTCAATTGTTTGCAATCTGGAGCGAACTAATCAATTAAATCTCTTGCCAGATCAGGATTTAGTCGATTTATGTCTCCATATAGAATCATACCAAGTAACGAAGAACCCAACATTTTGGGTTTTAACGCTAGAATTTTATCTAAACTTTGTCACTTTAATGAATTCAGATGCTGTAATTTTTAACTCTCCATCCAAGTTTCTCACGGTGTACGATCTGAGTTCTCTTTGGGTTGAACCATCGGGATAAACATAAGTATTTTGTCCTATAAAGTTTATCGAAGTATCTGTTCTCGAAGTAACTTGTAAATCTTCGACAGTTACTCTTTTAAATTGACTGAAGAAGCTAGGAGAAGAAAATGACTCTGCCAATTGTGGGCTATATAAAGACCTTGCCTGATCGAAGTTTTTTTCTGAAAGCGCATAGTACAGATTTTCAATCAGGGATATCGCTTCGCCTTCGTTGATATCTTGATTGACACTTTCACTAGGAACAAAAGTTTCTGATTTCTGACGCTCTGCTTCCAGTCGGGCTTCTGCTTCTTGTCTCCTTCTTTGTTCTTCTGCAAGTTGTTGTTCTGCCTCTTTTCTTCGACGTTCGGCCTCTTCTCGTTGGCGCTGTTCCGCTTCTAGACGTTGTTCTTCTCTGGCTTTCAATTCGGCTATTTCTCGATCGCTCGCCTGTTTTTGCTGTTCTTGAAAATGCACTACACTGCCCGCTAATGCCAAAACTCCCACTGAGCCAAGAGCGATCGCAATCTTTGTCCAATTGTTTGAAGGTGAAGGAGGCGTTGGCGGGGGTACTGGCTGAGAAGGAATGGTGACGGGATTGACAGGCAGTTGCACGGGGATAGTTGAAGAAACCGAGAAAGAGGAAGTTGGTTGCCCAGCAGAATCTGGTACAGGAGTCGGGATTGGCGTAGGAATTGGTGGATCCGATGAAGGGTTGGTTTTAAGGTCATTGCTTGAAATCACCCCCAAAGCTAAAGCCCAGGATTCCACTGCCCATCTAGCGGCCTCTTCAGCTAACCCCAGATTATCTTGCAGTTTTTTGGTTAGTCGTGCTAAAAATACCACTGGTGGCGTACTATTTTGCGAGGCCAGTAAATCGGCGGGGACTCGTTCTTTCAGTGCGCCTACGAGAACCGCAATTTCCTTCTGATACTGTCCACATAAGTCTCGTAGCAGTCCCTCACAGCGTTGTGGTTCATCACATAGAGAACGACCATATTGAATAATAATTTCCTTGAGTTTTTGACGGGGTAAATCATTCATCAGCAAATTTCTCCTGCTACTGAACCAAAGTTAATTTTAGTGCCAACCGTAAGCTTGATACTGCGCCCAGGATCGATTTGCTTTTGCTCACCGTTAGCTAAAGTTACAGTCCAAGCTCGATGGGAACAGTTCTGTAGCCCCAATACACTAGGATCTTTAGGATTAGGATTCACCTGTGCTACCACACCATCAGCACCTTGAGATTCTAACCCCGGAATCTCTCTTGCAGTTAAGCGAGTTCCATTCGTTAGAGAAATGACTTGTCTTTTAATGTGCAAGGAAAATTGAGTCTGAGGTTGAGAATAGGAAGGGGAAGACCTATCCTGATAAGCTTCTGGAGAAGCACGATTAAGATCGCGGTAGGCTAATTGATCTGGTGCATCGGCACTGTGAACAAAGACGGTAAGATTGCCCACTCGCTGATTATCCCCTGGTTGGAGTGGCTGAGTTACCCCAGTGGCGATATCTTCGCAGAGGATTTGACCTTGGCTGAGTCGGTAACGCAGGGCAACAGGTGGCGCATTCGGGGCGTAAATAGTACAAGCTTTGGCATCGCCACCAATACTGACGGGTTCGGCTCCCAGATTGACTGTGCGGCTCTCTTTGGGATTGTATTGAATCTCCAGCCAAGCTGTACGAAAAGCGACTTCAACGAAAACGACCATTAAGCCGATAAAAAAGCCTAAAATAACCGCTCCAACCAAACGACCAGAGGCATCACCGGCACTCTGGGAAACCAACAAAAAGGCTAAAGCACCAAAGAAACCGCCGATCGCACCAGCAATAGTCGCTCGTTTTGCTTGTAGGTTAGAGATGAAAAAGCCCATCCCCCTTCCCAAAAGCCCTCCCAAAAGCGTCCAGCCAGCGATCCAGCCAGCTTTAGCGAGGATTTCTGACTGGGCAACTAAACTCAACAGTGCTTGAGCAGAACCACCAGAAACGAGGCCTGCTAATAGCCCTCCTGCAAGTAAGATAGTGCCTTGACGAGTGGATAAAAACGGACGATGAAGATAGAAGTTTTGCCCGATTGCTAGGGCAAGAGATAAGCCAATGGCAAGCAAGGCTGTCCATAGACCGACAATAAACACCATATACCAAAACTGCTGGGCGTTAGGCTGCTGTTGTGCTGGTTTTGCTTCAATGGTGAATTCATAAATGGGTCGCTTTGGTTGACCATGAGAAATAGAACCAGAAAATTCTTGACTATTCCCCTCTACTAATACACCGACCGTAAAGGCAGTTGGGTCAGCCTCGCCATGATTGGCATAATGATTGACAAACACCTGATATTTTCCTTTTGGTGCGCCTCCAGCAGGCCAGTAAATGTTTTCTACTGGCTCTTTTGATTGCCGTCCACTTGCGTTCATATCAACGTCAAGTTCGCCTCCTGATTGCGATCGCTTGTGCGAGTAATAAATCTCCTCTCCTGATGGATCGATACAATGTATATCTAAATCGTTGTAGTTATTCCATAACAGAGAAAGCTGAACATCCCCTGTTTTAGCTCCCTCTCTTTGCAGTCGTTTAGTCAGTTCTGGATTAAACACAAGTGCAGGTGTCGAGGCTTCTTGTTGTGTTTGTGGCAGCATTGTCCAAGATAAGAACCATTCACCCAATAACCATCCGATTAGGCAACCAAAAGCCCCTAATAAGCCGAATAAGAGAACCTTTTTCCAACTTGATGATTGTCTCATGATCGCACCTCTCCTTGAACTGAACCAAAGTTAATTTTCGTGCCAACCGCAAGCTTGATGCTGCGCCCAGGATCGATTTGCTTTTGCTGCCCGATAGGTAAAGTAGCTATCCAAAATTGATTGGAACAGTTTTGCAACCCTAAAATGCTGGGATCTTTGGGATTAGCATTTACTTCAGCGACTATTCCATTAGCACTTTGCGCTCCCAACCCAGGAATCTCCCCTGCCTGCAACCGAGTCCCGACAGTTAAAGGAATCGTCTTCTGCTGAATCCGCAGCGAAAAGGGAGCTTGAGGTAGGATCGGTGGACTGTAATACTGAGTCGCCCAATTCTGAGAACGAATTGGTGAAAGTTGCCGAGCTTTCAGAATGGCTGCCATTAAGAAGGCATAAGCTAAAATTCCGGCAAAGGCAGTGACGAGATTGCTGATAGCACCAGAAGCGTTCCAAAGGGCGTGCAGTGCTGATGCTGTCAAGTAGCCTATAGCCAAGATTGACCAACGTCTAGACGGTTTCAGGACGCTTAAGCCAATGAAATAACCAAAATAGCCGCTATAAGCCATGTGTCCGGCTACAGAACCAATAATTCGAGGAATGAGTAATTGTATCCCGATTAATTCTCCTGCGCCTTCCCCTGCCTGAGTTGCTACCTGCTGAATCGCTCCAGGCACATACTGTCCCAGGGTTTCTAGGAGGGTAAAGCCAGCAGCAGAGGCAGTTGCTAAGAGAATGCCATCAAGGGGTTCCCAGACACCCACTCGCTCTCGCCAAGGGGTTCTGAGCATTCGTCCTATCCCCAGCGCAAGGAAGACAGGTATGGCTTTGAGGAGTTCTTCTGCCATGCCTGCACCAAAAAAATAGTGGATAAACGAAGAAAGAAATCCTATTTCTGTTCCTTCTGTCGGTATTTCTCCTGGCAGGATTTGACGGAAAACCAAGATAAATAGCGACCAAATAGGACTGAGCAAGAGTAAAACGGTAGTTATTGCCGATCCTATCAGCAACCACCAGGGTTTTTGTTTGCCGCCCAATTGATAGACGAAGTAGTAGCCTGCCCCAATCAGATAGACTGCTAATAGGGCATTGAATAGGTCAGGATTACCGATCGCAGCAAATAGTCCGACGACTAATAAGACGGTAAGGACACCTGGTATCAGGTAAGCTTTTTTAAATAAATCCTGCCTTGTCGCGATGATGGGCAGCATTTGACTTAAATGAAGGGAGTCGCCAGGTTGGATATTTAAAGGACGACCAGGAAGTCCTGGATTGCTAACTTGACATTCAAAGACGAATTCTACACCCTGCTGACCGAGAGAAATGCGATCGCCTAATTGTAATGTCCGACAACCTTGCAATCGCTGGTTATTAATATAAGTGCCATTGGAACTCCCTAAATCACAGATTTGCCAAGAAGGAGGACTTCCTGAAGGCATGACGGGACGAATTTCTAGATGGCGACTAGAGACTCCTGGATAGTTGGTGGAGTTGAGAACAATTTGACAGTTTGGCTCTCGTCCAATGACAAGAGATTGATGGGTTGATAAGGGATGATGAGTAGGTGTAGTGTGGGCGGCTGCTTTAGGGTAAATTTGTCTTAAATAAGCGTTGTACTGAGGTTGTTGTGTCATTGGATTTGCCTATTTTCATTGAGGTAAGTGAGGTATTTCTTTATAAATAAAAAATTGGTAATGGCTGCAAAGGACAATTTAATTTAAGGACAGAAATTTCTTTCCGGTACTGCCCACAAAAAACCCTGAGTAGAGCTTGACAAAGTTTAGGATCGTAGTAAACTGAATGACTGTACTGGGTAAAAATTTCTTTGATTTTTTGTCCTGGTAAGTTGTTCATATTTTTTAACACTCAATTGAATATCAGTGAAATATAAAATTATTCTGTATAATTTTTATAATCTTTAAACTTATAGTCATTGACTCCTGGGAAAACCAAAAACTTAATGGCATTAACCTTATAATTATCACCAGAGCATTCCATTTCATCAGACTTTTCAAATTCAAATGCTGTTCTTGTTACACAAAATGAAAAATCATCAGCTCCCCACTTAATATTGTTTATTTGTCCATGAATGTAGATATCTCCTCGCTTGTTAAAATCTACGAAAACTTTTGTACATTCTCCTTTTTTAATATTCCACCATCCTCTTGATTTCCATCCGTCTCCGTCCCAATACATAATTGCAGCATCAATTATGTCATTAGAAGTTTGATTGCAAAGGTTTAAATAAGTATCTCCAGATATATTAAGATTATTCTCCAGATTATTCTCAACATTTTCTAGAGTATTTTGAAAATTTTGTACTTGATTATAAAGCAAATTTCTCTTATTTGTAATATTCTCAACTTTTTGATTATGTTCAGTTATAAGATTCTCAACTTCTTGATCATGTTCAGTTGTCAGGCTCTTGATTTTTTGATTATGTTCAGTGATCAAATTTTCATTTTTTTGATTATACTCAATTGTAAGATTGTTCAAATTTTCAGTAAGATTGCCCATTTGTTGATTTTTTTGATAAGCATAAATTCCAAGCACAAAAGCTGCTAATGCTGAGATGCCAGCCAATATAGAAACAAAATTGGCAGCAAACTTATGGGCTGATTTCTGATTAATATTTTGCTGTTGTCTGGCTGTTGTTATTGCTTCATTTAGCTTGCCTACTTCTTGTTTCCATTGCTGTATTTCTTGCTCGGATTGATCTAATTTTTTTTCATATTCTTCTCTTTGTTTTTGCTCTTTTTCTGCTTGTTGTTGTCGTTCTAAAATTAATTGTTGTTGACTCTGAAAGTCATTTTTAGTTCGTGGTTGGGAAATCACCCCTAATGCTAATCCCCAAGAATCTACAGCCCAGTAAGCAGATTCCTCAGCTATTCCTAGCTCATCTTGTAATCGCTTTGTAAGCTTGGATAAAATAACTGCTTGAGGAATCTGATTCTGGGATTTTAGTAACTCGGTAGCCACGCCTTTTTTAAGAGCATTCACTAAAAGAAAGACTTCCTTGCTATATTGCCCACAAAAGTCCTTTAGTAATCCTTCACAGCGTTGAGGGTTGTCAGAAACATCCTGTCCGTACTGGGTAATAATTTCACAAAGCTTTTGTCGAGGGAAGTCGTTCATAGGTCTTTTCCTGCGCTCAGGTTTTCGATGTAACCACTAATTTGAGCTTTAGTTCCACACCAAGGACAGGTATGAAAGCTACCCTGCTCACCTCCGCAAGATACTTTATTACAGCGAGAGAATAAAGAACCCCCGCATTTAACAAAGCTCTTTTGTTCGCAGTAAGAACAACCCGGATAAGTATCATCTACCGAAAAACTGCCAGCAATTTGGCTTTTGTCGTAGCATTCCCGTTTTGCGGCTGCTTCCTTAATGGGAAAAGCCCAATCAGCTATCCACTGATTTGGTAATTTTTCCTCCATGCGAATGCCAAAGCTTTGCTTGGAGTGGCTACATCGAGCCATGATGATAACGACTTTAAGAGTAGTCATCGGGTTGAGATCCTGTTGAAAGATGATTGTTCAGAAGTATTTTTAGCGGGTTGTTGTTTAATTTTGATCCGATTGATTTCTAACTTCATCTCATTTTCTGTCTGTTGTTGGCGTTTTAACTCTGCGTTAATCCCGTCCAGACGAAAAAAAAGAGAAACACTGAGGGCAGTGCTAATAACAGATAAAGGAAGCGTCACAATTAAACCTAGTATTACCAAAACAACCTTGTTATCAATTTTTTTTTGATGGTTATCTAAGCGTTTTACCTTACTCTCAAATACCGAGATATTCTCTTGTTGTCTCATGTTGGACTCCTCAACTAATATAACTTTCCTATCTAAATCTTCTACACGGTCTGTTAGATAATCCCGATCATCGGTTTCAAGTCTTTTAATCATGCCTAGAGTGATGTCATCTCCGCTGCCTTTTTCTGAAGTCTCTTGAAGAAATCCTTCTAATTTTTGTCGGACTTCTTCAGTCAGATTTGACTTGAACATCTGTCGATAATCTTGACCAATTTTAAAAAATCCTTCATCAGTAGAAAAAGAATTAGAATAGCCATCAGTAGAAACCAGAATTAAAGCAGGTATTTCTTTGGGCGTACCTTGTGGATACAGTTTTATATGAACCTGAAATTCATTCCATGCCTTATTCATACAGAGTGAAGTTGTCTCATTGGCAATTAGGTTGGGATCCCGCTCCAAAGGTCGAGTCGTATTTCCCTTAGAATCCACCTCAAGAATGTCCCCATCACCTAACTGAATATAGACAATGAAAAACTCGGTCACTAAAACTGCCAAGACGGTGGCCCCATAAGCGAGAAAATAGTTATTTTCAACGGCTTGCCAAGCAGCTTCTCCATCTTTATCAACAAGAATCTGTTTCTCTTCATCAGTAAAGTTGGGTTTATTAGTTAATTTTTCTTCATCATTTTCTGACAAACCCAAATCTTTGTTGACAGCTTTTCTCCACTCATTGACAAGTCGCGGTGGTAGAAGTCTTTGGGCTGCATCTTTCAGTGCTGAGAAATTAATATCACTCGATTGACTGCTCAAGAAAAATTCTTGAATTACTTTAATTGCCGTTTCAACAGCAAAACGAGAGCCTCTATCGCTGCGAAAACTTTTGGCACTGCCATGGCCATCTGATACAGCCAAAATCAATGGCAAACCGATGCCTGATTCTGGAAACCAGCGAATGGCATCCTGATTGGGCAATCCAGAACGCACATGAGAGGCTCCTTTGACAGATTCACCAATGCACCGCCATTTTAGTTGGGGTATATTTTCTTTCATGAGTCCTCCATTTCACCAGACATCAGATGCACTATCGATAACATTTTGAGGCACTGGAATTGGGACATTTCCGCCTCCAAAATTAGAGTTTTTGGTTTGACTGCTAGGAGAAGAGGCAGCTTTTAAAACAACAGTAGAAACCCATTTAATCTGTTTGACTAGATTTTCGGGACTATTAGATTGAAGAGGCCTTAGTTCTGAGTGTCCAATAAACTTCTGCAATGGTTCATGATCTGCATCTCCACCAACTGCGATTGCAATTCGTACAGCCTTCTTGCCCCAAGGCTGTTCCATCAAGTGTCTCAGTCCACTGCTAAAGTCGTCAGTCGGCTGACCGTCAGAAATCAGCACTAAAACAGGGGGAAGCGCCCGGTCAGTCATGGGCGGTATTTTAAGTTGGTCTGCAACCATAGAGAGGGCTTTACCCATATCTGTGACACCATCAGCGGTCAAATCTGTCCACTTAAAATTTTCAACTGGTGTAGGTTGAGCTATGTGCCACTGCGCTCCACTAGAAAATTTAAGGGCGCGAACTAATACTTGTGCATTGGGATTCTCATTTGCTTCTTTTTGCATTAAGGGAATTGCTTCACGAATGGCTGTATTGAGAACCTGGATTTTGCCGTTTACAGACATAGAACCAGAACAATCACAAATCCAGATAAAATGTAAGGGGCGGCTTGACAACCCTTCACCTGGTAGTGGCATATTCAATATCTCCTTGATTCAGTAAAAAAAGTGGATTTCTAAACAGGGAATAACATTTCAAAGACGAATCTCACCTTCTGCTTTGCCGAAGTTGATCTTTGTTCCTACAGCCATAGTTGCACTGCGTCCTGGTTCGACATCCTTAACTTGATTATCAGCCGTAGTACAGAGCCATTTTTCTTGCATAAGATTTTTAATTCCCCAAATATTAGGATCATTGGGATGTCGAGTGACTTCAGCGACTGGTTGAGAAAAGTCAAACAATTTTACATTAATATGATGGGGAAATAGCTTGGTATCATGATTCAACATAATGATATTTTTGTCAATGCGAATTCGAGGGGGCAAGCGAATTTCTTTCTGACATGACCAACAAGGGTTAGGTTTACCGCCTGATGCTTTTATTACATCAGGATCGTAGAAGTTCTCAGCGCCACAGTGAGGACAGTAGATGATAGAATCGCGCAAGTTTACCATTGCTCCCCGCCACTCTGACTCCCTGACGCGGCCATTTTCTGGGTCTTGAATACCTTTAGTAAATGCCTTGGTAAACAGTTCGCGGAGAAATTGTGGATAAATAGGCCAGAAGGCAAGGGCATTATCATGGTAGCCACGTACTGGTACATTGGAATTGTCTTTGGGGTCAAAAATGAACACCGCCTCAGTACCATAAAGCTTATTCATCGCTGGAGCGTCCAGACATTTAATTTCGGTTTCTTTCTTTCCTTCCAAGGGGTGATGGATCATTAACATATAGAACAGTAAAACTGCCAAAGAGTACAAATCCGTTTGCGTACTCGGTCTCGCTTGTTCAGTAATGATTTCTGGTGCTATAAAGCGTGGTGTTCCCATAACACCACCTTCTTGATCCCCATTGATGGTGACGTTATCGTTATCACAGATTAAAACATCCCCAGTGTTGGGATTAAAGAAAACATTACCGAAAGAGATATCGCGGTAACATAACCCTTTGGTATGAAGTTGAAAAAAGCCATCGGCCAGTTCAAATCCTGCGGTTGTTAAAGCTCTGAAGGTGGGTTCTGGTTTAATGCGCCGTTTCATTAGATCGACAAAGCCTTTATATTGAAGTTCTCGCAATGGCATGACATAGCCAAACCCTTCTATGCCAGGCTCTGATACAATATCTATAGGCCACAGAAAGCGATCACTCGGTGCGCCAGAATGGATCGCCGCCTCAAGCCGTTCGTACTGGCGAGGATCTGCCTGAATGGAGTGGGAGTAATACCATTTCAGCGCTACAGGCTGACCGGCTAAATTAGCTCGATAGACTTCTCCTTGACCGCCACCGCCAAGTAATTGCTCTACCGTGCAAGGGGTTTTAGAAGATTCTGTATGGACTGTCTGTCCAGATTTGAGTAGGTCACTCACCTTGTTCCTCCTTTTTAGGGTAACTTAAGCAAATGGAATGTTTTTGAAGGTGATTCTTCTTTCTTATAGCTCAAGTAAATATAATTAGGGTTTGCTGAAAAAGTCATTGAAAAGTACAGGTCTCTTAATCAATGATTTCACTTAGCTACAAGCATAAGCTTTAGTTGTTGATTAATTTTTAATTTATAACTTATCCTA
>NZ_JAJTDH010000111.1:0-8888 GCF_021300285.1 Microcystis sp. 49638_E5
GACGGAAAAAATGCTTTTACAATCGGGAAACTTCCGTTTAAAAGGAAAAAAAGCTTTACTCAATCAAGCAGAGATACCGGTCATAACGGTAATGGATGTAACGGAAACTCCCATAGAAAGCCCCCAAAAGAAACAGAAAGATTTTTTTGGTGGTAAAAAAGGTTATCATAGTTTAAAATCCCAATTAGTAGCTGATAAAATACAGAGGAAATTATCTGTGTCTTTTGTGGGAAAGGTAGAGGTCATGATTTTAGTTTATTTAAAAAAAGTCTGGTTCGTTTTCATCCTTTAACTACCAGTATATAAGACAGTGGTTATCAGGGAATGGCTGCATATCATAGTAATATTTATACACCTAAAAAAATCGAAAAATAGAAAATTAACAGAGTTATAAAAGGAATATAACAAGGCTTTAGCCAAAGAAAGGATTATCATTGAACCTATAAATAGGAAACTCAAAATCTTGAAAATCTTATCCTGTAAATATCGGAATTGTCGTCGAAGATATAGTTTAATAGTTAACTTGTTGGCGGCTATTTGTAACTGTGAGTTAGGGATAGGTATAGCAACTTCTTAAAAGTTGCCAAACATTAATCTACAAGGATAATTTATTCTCAATTTTTATAATTGAGATAGTTTGTGCCGCTTAAATAAAGAGGTTTTGATAACCAAATTAAAGCAGCTCTAAAGAGTTTTGAGTTAAAAGTAAAACTTCAGGTTTTGATTCAGAACAAATGTGCTAATTAACTAATTTTCCCAAAAAAATTAGTTAGCCTATCATTATAACATATAATTAATTTGCAATAGTTCTATTAAAAACCTGCTCACGGCTAAACTAAATAAACATATTACCGCCAACAAAAAAGTCTTCTCGATCCTGATAGGCTTGTTCGATAGAATCGATTAAGACATTCATGGCCTTGCGGTGACGGTGGATTTCCAATGGTTATCCGTCATCAAAAATCAAGTCTTCTGGGGGAATGGGGGGTTCTTCCCAATCGATAACTGGAGGAGTGAGGGGTTGAGTCATCGGGGTTACGTCTGGGATAGAGATGGTTTTATTTCATCTGCAAGACGAGGCGATATTTAGGTTGTCCAGTTCTCAATTTTTCCATGGCTTCATTCACCTGCGAGATAGCATAGGTTTCCGTGACCGGTTCAATGCCATGGCGAGAGGCAAATTCGATCATTTTATTGATGGTACTGGGACTACCCAAAGGACTGCCAGAAATCGATTTTTGACCCATAATCAAGGGGAAAGCGTAGGTAGCCATGGGTTCAAGAACGGCCCCAACAATATGCAGACGACCTTTGGGACGTAAACAGGCGATATAAAGACCCCAATCGAGATTAACGTTAACGGTAGAGATGATGAAATCAAAGTAATTTTGTACCGATTGCAAAGCTTCGGGGTCTCTGGAATTGATAAAATGAGTCGCCCCTAGTTCTTTTGCTTCTGTTTCTTTATCGGGACTACTAGAAAAAGCGGTTACTTCGCAGCCCCAAGCTTTGAGGAATTTTAAGGCTATATGGCCCAATCCACCAATACCAATGACACCAACTCGGGCCGTGGGTTTAATATCAAATTGGACAATGGGATTAAAGACGGTAATACCACCACAAAAAAGCGGGCCAGCTTTGGCAGCATCTAACTGGTCCGGCAAGGGAACTAACCAACTATGATGGGCCCGGACTTTTTCAGCAAAACCACCATGGCGACCGACGATAGTTCCTTCGGCAGTGGCACAAAGGTTTTGATCCCCCGACATACAAGTTTCACAGGTGGAACAGGAACGGGAAAACCAACCAAGACCGACTCTTTGCCCTAGGTTTAATTCTTTGACTTTAGCACCGAGAGCGGCGATCGTGCCGACCACTTCATGACCGGGGACAAAGGGATAGGTGGTCAGTCCCCAATCGTTATCGAGCATACTTAGGTCACTGTGACAGATGCCGCAATATTCCACCGCGATTTCCACATCTTCATCCGCTAATATACCCGGATCGTAGTCAAAAGGCTCTAGTTTTCCCCCTTTTTCTCGGGCAGCATAGGCTCTAATCATGATTAAGTCCTCTAGGATCGGTGTATTGGTTATCTTATCCCAAATTGATCTGAATTCGGGTTAAGAAGATTTGGCGATCATTCCACTGCTCGGCACATCAACATCAAGGAATTCCGCTCGTGATCATTAAAAAAATCTTAAAAACGGTAATTTTAAGAATAGCGAGAGGAGATCGCTAACTGTCAGCATCAGCAAAATTACTGGTTTTGGGTTACTCTTGATATATAGACCGCTCGCCAGCCGCTTGCGGACTTTACCGACAAGTTTTGTTAGGAGCGGACGAAAATTGTCCTGTTTCATCCTCGGCAAGATTAGACGAGGTAAAAAGCCCGTTTCTAATTTTGGGATAATTTTTGTCAGCGATTGTATCCTATTAACTACCGTTATTATTAGAGCGTCATGGGAAAAGTCATCGGCATCGACTTAGGGACAACCAACAGTTGTGTTGCCGTACTCGAGGGAGGTCAGCCGATTATAGTTCCTAACTCGGAGGGGGGAAGGACAACTCCTAGTATCGTGGGGTTTGGCAAGGGCCAGCGCCTAGTGGGACAACTGGCCAAACGTCAGGCGGTCACTAATGCCGAAAATACCGTCTATAGCATCAAACGCTTTATCGGTAGGCGCTGGCAAGACACGGAGGCAGAAAGGGGACGAGTTGCCTATCATTGCCAACGCGGTCGCGATGATACCGTCAATATCAAAATTCGCGATCGGGAATTTACCCCCCAAGAAATCTCGGCCATGATCCTGCAAAAATTAAAGGCCGATGCCGAGGCCTATCTGGGAGAAACGATTAACGAGGCCGTGATTACAGTTCCCGCCTATTTTACCGATGCCCAACGTCAAGCCACTAAAGACGCGGGGATGATCGCAGGACTAGAAGTATTAAGAATTATTAACGAACCCACCGCCGCCGCCCTGGCCTACGGTTTAGATAAACAAAACGAAGATCAACATATCCTCGTTTTTGACCTAGGAGGAGGAACCTTCGACGTTTCCATCCTGCGACTGGGGAAGGGAGTCTTTGAAGTGAAAGCCACGGCCGGCAATAACCATCTTGGGGGGGACGATTTTGATAACCTCTTAGTGCGGTGGCTGGTGGAGAACTTTCAAAGCCAAGAAAACATCGATCTGGCCAGCGATCGCATGGCGATCCAAAGACTGCGAGAAGCCACCGAAAAAGCCAAAATCGAGCTTTCTAGCATGATTACCACCTCGATCAATCTCCCCTTCATCGCCGCCGACGAAACCGGCCCTAAACACCTAGAATTAGAACTAACTCGCGCTAAATTCGAGGAATTAACCAGAGAATTAGTGGAAAAAACCCTCGAACCCGTACAACAGTCCCTCAAAGATAGCGAACTGCAGCCTAGCGATATCAATCGTGTCATTCTCGTTGGTGGTTCCACCAGAATCCCCGCCGTGCAAGAATTAATCTCCCGTTTCTTTTCTACCGGCCAGATCGATCGCTCTGTTAACCCCGATGAGGCCGTTGCTTTGGGGGCAGCGATTCAAGCCGGAGTTTTAGGTGGAGAAGTGGAAGATATCCTCCTACTCGATGTCACCCCCCTTTCCCTCGGCATTGAAACCCTCGGCGAAGTCTTTACCAAAATTATCGATCGCAATACCACTATCCCCACCAGTAGATCTCAGGTTTTCTCCACCGCTGCCGATGGTCAAACTTCGGTGGAAATTCATGTCCTGCAAGGGGAAAGAGCTATGGCCCAGGATAATAAAACCCTCGGTAAATTTCTCCTGACGGGAATTCCTCCCGCCCCTAGGGGGGTGCCACAAATCGAAGTGGCCTTTGAGATCGATGTCAACGGCATCTTGAAAGTGGCCGCCAGCGACCAAGGCACCGGCAAAGAACAAAGCATTTTAATTAGCCATACTGGAGGGCTGAAACCGAACGAAATTGAAAAAATGCGCCTAGAAGCCGAAAAATACGCCGAATCCGATCGCCGTCGTCTGCAAATGATCGATATTCGCCACCAATCCGATAGTCTTTTCTATAGCTACGAAGTCACCATCAGGGAAAACAGTCAGTTAGTCGCCCCCGATATCCGGCAACTGGCCGACCAGAAGCGGCAACAGTTGGAAATCGCTCTGCGCGACCCCTCCATATCCCCAGAAAAGCTAAAAACCACCTTGGCAGAATTTCGTCAGATTGTCCTCGAAATCGGTACCCGCATCTACACAGGTAGACAAGAGCAAAACCAAACCCTTAACGGTACTGGTTTTGAACCGATCGATGTCACCGAAAAACTGACTCGACCCACCCGCACCCAAGCCACTTCTTCGAATACCTTCACCAACGGGCCAACCCTCTCCCCCACTCAAACCAGAACCTATAGTAATCTGGAAACTAAATCCACCGAATCGGGCAGTGATGATGATCCCTACGATGGGGAAGAAATGAGCGCCAGTGACTACGAGGCCGTAGATTAAAAAGTGATCAGTAATCAGTAATCAGTTATCAGCTTTTTTCTCCCCTTCTCCCCACACCCTACACCCCTTCTCCCCACACCCCACACCCCCACACCCCAACCCCCACCGAAAAAAATAGTAGGGATAACCCAACTAAACTATTATGTATACTTTGTTAAAGTAACAACTAGACCGAAAATTTATTTATAAATTGCGAGCAGAACCATAGCCCCCTATGCCCACTGATTATTACGAAATTCTAGGTGTCTCGCGAGATGCCGGTAAAGAAGACATCAAACGCGCCTATCGTCGTCTCGCCCGAAAATACCATCCCGATGTTAACAAAGAACCGGGAGCCGAGGAACACTTCAAAGAAATTAACCGCGCCTACGAAATTCTCTCGGAACCAGAAACCCGCAATCGTTATGACCGCTTTGGTGAAGCTGGGGTTTCTGGGGGCGCTGCTGGTTTTGATCCCGACAATATGGGCGGTTTCGCCGATATCTTTGAGACAATCTTTAGTGGTTTCGGGGGCATGGGCGGCCAAGCAACCGCCCGCCGACGCACAGGCCCTACCCGGGGCGAGGATCTACGTCTCGATTTTAGACTAAAATTCCGCGAGGCGGTCTTTGGCGGCGAAAAGGAAATCCGCATCCGTCATCTGGAAACCTGTCAAACCTGTAAGGGCAGTGGGGCCAGACCAGGGACCGGTTCCCGTACTTGTACTACTTGCAGTGGTACTGGTCAGGTGCGTCGCGCCACCCGTACTCCCTTCGGTACTTTTGCTCAAGTTTCGGTCTGTCCCACCTGTGACGGCGCTGGCGAAGTGATCGAGGAAAAATGCGACGTTTGCGCCGGTTCCGGACGCAGACAGGAAACCAAAAAACTGAAAATTACCATCCCCGCGGGGGTTGACAACGGCATGAAATTGCGCGTTGCCCGGGAAGGAGACGCAGGACTTAAAGGCGGGCCGCCAGGGGATTTATTCGTTTATCTAACCGTGGAAACAGATACAGAATTTCAACGGGAAGGCAATGATATTAAATCGGATATCACGATTAGCTATATCCAAGCGATTTTAGGATGTACCATCAAAGTTAATACGGTAGATGGCCAAGAAGACCTGACTATCCCTGCCGGTACTCAACCGAACACCGTACTGATTTTAGAAAATAAAGGGGTTCCCAAATTAGGCAATCCCGTCAGTCGCGGTGATCATCGCATTACCGTTAAAATCTCGATTCCTACCCGTGTCACGGGAGAAGAACGGGAATTGCTGGAAAAAATAGCGAAAGTTCGCGGGGAAACCGTGGGGAAAGGCGGCATCGAGGGATTTTTAGGTAATATCTTCCATAAATAGGGCAGGCTGAATAAATCTAAAAATCTTGTCGGATAACGGAGGCAGGGGGCGGTCGGCGGTCGGCAGTATTCAGGAGTCAGGAGTCAGGAGATAGGAGATTATTTTATTTATTCTCCCCACACCCCACACCCCACACCCCACACCCTACACCCTGCCCCCAGGAGAAACTTTTTCAGGAAACCCTAAATAACTATGACTTTAGACCTGCGCGGCACTCCCTGCCCGATTAATTTTGTCCGCACAAAATTGCAATTAGAGAAAATGACCGCCGGGGAACGGTTGGAAGTCTGGTTAGATGCCGGGGAACCGATCGAACAGGTTCCCACTAGCCTGACAGTGGAGGGTTATCAGATAGAATCGATCGAGGACCGAGATAGCTTTTTTGTTCTCAAAGTCTATCGCCCCGATTCCTAAATGGTAGATGCACAATTAACCGATTTATACGGCACAGTGGTGGCCGTACAGGCAAATTTTTATCAGGTACGCTTGGATTCTGCCGTTATGGGCGAGAATCTTCTCTGTACCCGTCGCGCTCGCTTGCAAAAAATCGGTCAGTCGGTCATGGTTGGCGATCGGGTGCGGGTGGAGGAGGTAAATTTTGCCGATCAACAGGGTGCGATCGCAGAAGTCCTCCCCCGCAGTACCGAGATCGATCGGCCAGCCGTTGCTAATATCGAGCAGATTTTGCTAGTTTTTGCCCTTGCTGAACCCGTCCTCGATCCTTGGCTGATCAGTCGTTTTTTGGTGAAAGCCGAGTCCACAGGCTTAGAAATTGCGGTCTGTGTCAATAAAATCGATCTGGGGGAAGCGGAACAAATAGAACTCTGGGGCGATCGCCTAGCTGGTTGGGGATACCGGCCCTTTTTTGTCAGTGTGGAGAAAAATCGGGGATTTGAGGCTTTATTGGCACAATTAAACCATAAAATTACTCTCTTGGCCGGTCCATCGGGAGTGGGAAAATCGAGTTTAATTAATTGTCTAATTCCTGAGATTAATCAACGGGTGGGGGATGTGTCGGGAAAACTGCAAAAAGGTCGTCACACCACCCGTCATGTGCAGTTATTTGCTTTACCAAATCGGGGTTTATTGGCCGATAGTCCGGGGTTTAACCAACCGGATATTAACTGTTCACCAGAACAATTAACTTTTTATTTTCCGGAAGTGAGAGAGCGTTTAGCTTTAGGAAATTGTCAATTTAATGATTGTACTCACCGTCGGGAACCTAACTGTGTGGTTAGGGGAGATTGGGAACGTTACCAACATTATTTAGAGTTTTTAGAAGAAGCGATCACACGAGAACAGTCATTGCAGAAAACTAGCACAAAAGAGTCAAGTTTAAAGTTAAAAATTAAAGAAGCAGGTCAAGAAACCTACGAACCCAAATTAGCTAATAAAAAATATCGTCGTCCTTCCCGTCGCGGCAAAAATCAAGATCAGGAACGCTACGAAAATAAAACTCTCCAAGATATTTATAATGATGATTCTGAATAGAATCGGTTAGGTTGTCTTTATCTTCAGGGTCACTAAAGTAAGAATTGGGAAAAGATGTTAAGGGGTGTTATACTTTGAGTCCATTTGCTGCATTTTTTGATAGACTAATTCAGAAATTTTTGGGAAAATTTGCCAATTTTGAGCGTAGGCAGCATCTTGGGTAAATACAGCTAAAATATAAGCAACTTGACCATCATTAATATAAGCTACCTCACTACGACTGTCACTTGTCCAACCAGCTTTAGAAGCAAATTCTTGGATATTTTTAGGGTCACTGTTAGCAAAATATTCACCAAAAAATCCTTTAATGGGATTAAAATGACCTTGACCTTGATTCGGGTCAATATTTTTCCAGCTGCCATCTTGCATCATGTTTATTCTGTTCAAATAGTATCGCATCTCCTGACTAGATTCTGGTGATATAGCTTGTCCTGTAATAATTTCATACATTAATCTAGCAGCTTGTTCAGTTGTAATTTTATTTCTAATCGGATTTTTAGGATCATTGCCTCTCATTTTTAAATCAGCACCTTGAGGTTTAAACATTTTTTTAGAAGGAATGGGATAGGTTTTTTGGTTAATATTGATACCATTATAACCTGCATCAACAAAATATTGATTAAGTAGATTTCTTTTTTTTAACCACTCTTGATAGTCTGACTGGCTCATATTTTTATGATTTGATTTTGCTCCAGTGATAGCATCAACAATATTACTTGATTCTTCATTGTCTGACTTTCCGATCATTTCTTGAATTTCAATAGTATATTCTCCTATATCTCCTTGATGATAATTAACATAACCGTACAGAGCGACTAGCCAAAAAAGCTTGACAACACTAGCGGGAAATCTTCCTATATTTCCTTGATAATTTTCGCTACTATTGGTTTTAAAATCGATTAAGCTAATTGATAATTTCTCAGTTGGTAAGTTATTCTCTGCAACATAATCAGTGACATTTTTAATAATAGATTGTAGTTGGTCGTTCCGCTTAAAATTTGGCGGTCTATCGGGAGTATAAATAAACGTTTTTTGAAAATTGATACGATTATTATTATCAGGAATAGGCAAAGATGGCAAGGCAATTTGTTGATTATTAAGTTCAGTTTGCGAAGTGATAGGAGTTTTCATTGTGGGTATATCTGGGGTTTTATTAATTATTGACTGAGGAGATTTTCTGTAAGATATGGAGGACTTATCATCAGTTACATTTGTTGTTTTCTGAGATTGATTGAAGATTAAAAAACCGACCACAGCAAAAGTCATCGCGACTAAGCTAGATATCAACAGAAACTTTATATCTGATATACCAGTATGGTATTCATAATTGTAGTTAGATGTCTCTGTTTTTTTGTTATCTGAGTTGTTTTTCATTTTTTTGTTTCTACTTTGTGATTAATTCAACTTATCTACGAGCTAAATTTTTAATGGTTCTATAGCGTTTTCAAATAAGACATGAAAAAGCATCGTAATTGTGGAGATTAGGAAAAGTAAATAGTTTAAGGTTGATTAAAAGATTAAATATCTTCTTCATAATCCCAAAATTT
>NZ_JAJTDH010000030.1:0-29032 GCF_021300285.1 Microcystis sp. 49638_E5
CTATATACTCACTTCTCTGCGATGCAGTCGCACTCGCGGGAGCGCATTTTGTAGCTTGCTTAAAGCTTTGTTTCTGTCTGTATCACTTGTTACTTTTTAAAATGAGAATTGCTGCCCAATCCCTCTATAACTTGACAGTTGCGGTAACGGATACTACCCTCAACCCGGCTCCCAATGCCACGCCAGACGCAACGGTTAATTTCACCCTAGAAATTACCAATCTACCCGACCAAGCCGTTAATCCCCAAACCCTCCAATTTAAAGATACGGGTAATGGACAAGGTTCTCTGGTTTTCAACTTCAGTAACTTGCCCGGTAGCATACAGGTCAAAGCCATTGAGGAAGGACTTAAACAGACGGGAGCTTTCTTCAATAACGTTGTCGGTCTCTATCCAGTGGCGGATGACAACGGAGCCGTTTTTGACAGCCTCGATTTAGATGGAGATGGCAACGTCACAGAGTTAATTCAACCCGGTCAAGCGGGTTATGCCCGTACCGCCTTAAGTCAAGCAGTGAATAACTTCATTTTGCGGGCCAGTGGGGAAGGGGCAAACCAAAGCACCACCGCCGCTGAATTTGGGGATGTGTTGTTGCAAGGGGGGCGACGCTACGCACCCTTTGTGATTGCCAATGGGGGCAATCTGGGAGAAAGTCTGCAAGGGAGTGTTCAGGCATTTTTGACCAAGAATCCCGATAACGTGGCGGCTACCCTAGAAAACTATATGAGTCATGAAGTGGCCTATTTCTCCTTTGGGGCGGCAAATCCCGATGGGGCGGAACATTTACGGTCAAGGGGGAATAATATCTTTGGCTTTGAGGATTTACCGGGGAACTTACCCAATATCAGTGATAACGACTTTAATGATGGGATTTTGGCGTTTAATTTTATTGCTTAATCATCCCTTGCTGGTTTGACAAACCATTTCCTCTGGGAGTTGGCGGTGGTTGTCTTTTTCTAACTGCGAATCACCGTCATTTGTCGCCCCACAGGACTCATTGCGGTTCCCGATTAATGATAGCACGGCTGGCTTCCAATCCAGCAATGATTTATTAATAAATATTACTGGATTTACCGGTACTTTACCAGCTTTAGGGAACATTCCAGAGGGTAATTTCTTTGTTTAATTAATAGCATTTTTCTAAAGTAATGGCAGAGATGGTTAATTACCCTAAACTCCAACTCCTCTCCCAGAAAGGAAGATGGCAGTAGGATGTCTGCCACGAATAAAGAAAAATGGTATAACCTTACCTATCAAAACTTTGCCGTCACAATTTAGGACAACAATGGTATGCCATGGGCCTCTACTCTTCTTCATCTTCTTGACTTGACAAAGGCTTTTGTGCAACGTGGCGCACGAAAAGAATCTGCACAATATCGCCAGTGATGGTAAAGAGAATTCTGTAGGCACTACGTCCCTTACCATAAATAAGTTGTCGGATTTCTTCCTCCAAGAAATTATTTTCAAAAGCCAGTGAACAACGGTAAGGCATTTGCTCTAGTGACAGAATTGCTTTGTACAATCCTTCTAGCCACAACCTCGCTTTTCGAGGAGAATCTTTACTGAACCACAGATAGGCTTTTTCAATTCCCTGTTGTGCTTCAGGTTGTATGACGACTTGATACTTTTGGCTCATGGAGAACTGTCCAGCTTATCGAACAATTCAGAGAAGAATTCCTCTGCCTTCTTACCTTTGCCTTGCTTCATCTCTTCAAGACCACGCTTGACTCCTTTAAGCGTCTCAACCAATTCAGCAGCTTCAAGAAGTGTCTGATAGGATTCCGCATCCTGTACGACGAGTGCTGCTTTCCCATCAACCGTAAGCACCAAAGGGTCTTTGGTTTGTTTGAGATGCTCTAGGAACTGGGTCGTGTTTCGTTTAAACTCAGTTAGAGAATGAATGTCTTTTGAAAGGTTGAGCATTATCTTAGCAGACAAGACGCATTTAATTATATGCTACCACAAATTAATTCCCCTGTGACAAATACCCGCTCCTCTCACGGCTGGCTTCCAATCGAGCAATGATTTATTAATAAATATCACCGGATTTACCGCTACTTTACCAGCTTTAGGGAGCATTCCAGAGGGTAATTTCTTTGTTTAAGTGTCTAAGCTCTCCTTCTGTGATTCGGTTAGCATAATGATTAAAAATGAACCCTGGAAAGAAGCATTAAGTCACCTAGAAAACGGGTTTCTCGGAGAAAACCGTTTTCTGTGTTAAAAATTGTCAGCTACCCCCGCCATCCATTAGTCACATCTTTCTTAACATAAAGAAAGTTTGACAAAAACTGTGGTATAACTTCACAATAACTTGATATCATTATTACAATAGTCTCAAAAACAATGATCGAATTAAGTCCCGCCGCCGCTAGAGAAATTGAACGTTGGAGTCAAAGCCGTCGCCTGACTGGTTCCTATCTGCGTTTGGCAGTAAAAAACGGTGGTTGTTCGGGACTTCACTATCATCTCGAATTAACCGATATTGCGGCAGAAAACGATCGCTTTTATCAAAGTCAGGGTATTAATATTTTAGTGGATCCTGACAGCGATCGCTACCTACAAATTTTAAAATTAGACTATTCAGAAGATCTCATGGGTGGTGGTTTCCGTTTTACCAATGCCAACACCCAAAATACCTGCGGTTGTGGTCTTTCCTTTAGTGCCTAATTAACTGCTCCAAATAGCCAAGACAACTAAAAGCGCATTAACCAGATAAAAAGCTCCCACAATCCTGGTTTCCGTCCAACCACTTAATTCTAAATGATGATGAAAAGGAGCCATTTTTAATAATCTTTTGCCCTTGCCATCGGGTCCTTTTGTGGCTTTATAATAGATAACCTGAGCGATTACCGAAAGAGATTCCAGAAAGAACAGACCACTAATTAAAAATAATCCCCAGAGATGTCCAGTAATTAAACCCACCGCAGCTAAAGCTCCTCCCAAAGCGAGGGAACCCGTATCACCCATAAACACTTTAGCGGGGTTGCGGTTATGAAAAATGAAGCCTAGACAAGCACCAGCAAAACAAGTGCAGAAAATCGCCAAATCCGGATGACTAGGAGCGATAATAATGGCTAAACCCAAAAAAGCGATCGCACCAGTTCCCCCCGCTAATCCATCCACCCCATCGGTGAGATTAGTGGCGTTACTTTCAGCCACAAGGACAAATCCCGCCAAAATCCAGAAGAAAAAGCCCAAAGGAATCACTAATCGACCCCAAAGGCCGATATCGGTACTCACCTGATTGAACGACATCCAGAGACAAAAAAGCACCGCCCCGGTTATCTGTAAAATTAACTTCATCTGGGGAGATAGGCCCTTATTCGACTTATAACGCAAAATTTGCCAATCATCTAACCAACCGATACCCATGTAAGCAAAAGTCAGCAAAGCAACCGCCACCACATTAGGAGTGAATTTAGACCAGATTAAAGCGAAAATAAGGGCTACTGGCACAAAAAAGCTGCCTCCCATGGTCGGGGTTCCTGCTTTCTTTAAATGAGCCTGGGGTCCATCTTCGCGCATGATCTGACCCATTTTCAAGCGCCGTAGCATCGGTACTACTTGACAACCAAGACCAGCACTGATTAACGTTGTGGCCATCAGGGGCAGTAACAGGGAATTAGTGGCCTGAAAAAAAACTACTAACAGAAATAGTAATCCCGTTAGTAGAATCAGCAGATGGGTTCCAGTGGGTTTTTTAAAGATAGGGGCGGAAAAAATGTTAGCGTTCACGACTAAAGCGCCAGATAAGGGGAAAATTTGCCAAAGAAGACGGGATTAATCTTCATCTAAGACTAATTCATCTTCGTCGTCATCATAACCGATATCATCGACATCCATCAGTTCAGATAGTTCCACATCTTCTTCGAGAGTCAGATCCGGTTCGGCGATTTTATCCCGGGGAATCATGCGATTATTTTTTTCTAACCACTCGACAATGGAAGCGTCTTTTTTTAGGGGAATAACCGCGGCCGGTTCGTAGCGGGGTTCTTGACGAATAGAAGGATTAAGCATAATCACTCGACGATTAACAGCAATCATTTCGAGTTTACCATGTCTTTTAAGGCTCTGATAATCTCTTGATTGGCCGCGGGGAAAGTGTAATTATCTAGTTCCTCGATAGTTACCCAGCGGATTTCTTCACATTCGATCGCCCTTGCTTCGCCGCTGAGATAACGACAGTTATATACTTGTAGATTAACCCGAAAATGACTATAGGTGTGATCGATGGTGATTAAATGACTATCCACTGCGATTTCAATGCCAATTTCTTCTAATACCTCCCGTTTAATACATTCCTGTACCGTTTCATTGCCTTCGATTTTGCCACCGGGGAATTCCCAAAAACCGCCCAGGAGTCCCTTGGCCAGACGGCGATCGATTAAAATTAAATCTCGATCGTCTCTAATTACGGCCACACCGATTTGTTTAGAAGCTAAAGAGTCTGTTTCGGGAATCATAGCGGTTATTGGCGAAAAAATAGGAAAAAATAGTTAAAAACTGACTGCGGAGAATTGAGTCAAAAGATGATATAATCGAGAATTGTACGATTAACGATTAACAATGACAGTCAGTTCCGAATCAAAGTTTATTTTAAAAGTATTGTGGTTAGATCAGAACGTAGCGATCGCTGTGGATCAGGTGGTCGGCAAAGGAACTAGCCCCCTCACCGCTTATTTTTTCTGGCCGCGCAATGATGCTTGGCAACAACTGCAAGAGGAGTTAGAAGCAAAACACTGGATTGATGAGTCCGATCGCGTTGATGTTCTCAACAAAGCCACAGAAGTAATTAATTTTTGGCAAGAGTTACGCAATCAAGGCCGACAAATCCCCATGGCCGATGCACAGTTAAAATTCCCCGAAGTTGTTTTTAGTGGTAGCAATTAATTTATCGAAAAAATCGGGTCTAAAACCTCGCCTTAAGGCGAAAAGTTTTTGGAGCGGGGCATAAATCCCCGTTACAAAAACGGCCTCCTGCCCCCTGCCTCCGTTAAGTCCGACTACTTAACTGATAACTGATAACTGATAACTGAAAAAGAATCGGGTAGGTTTATATAAACCCGCCCGATTTTGCTTTAATTTAATTTGATTTGGTTGGGTTTAAACCGATACTAAACCGCCAGCGGCCTGGTATCTAGCGCGAGCTTTGCGCCATGATTGTTGCGCTTGGATAGTTTTGCGACGGTCATCCCCTTTACTGACTTCATCGAGACGGATTTGGGCCCGTTCGTATTCGGCGCGAGCTTTTTCCTTATCGATTTTTGAGCCTAATTCCGCCCCATTAACGAGGACTTTGATCTCATTATTTTCGACTTCGGCAAAACCGCCCAAAACCGCGATATTTTCCCAGTCTTTCCCCGGTCGAATTCGCATTACGCCAATATTCAGGGCAGTTAATAAAGGAGCGTGACCGCTAAGAATACCTAATTGTCCCGTGGAACTGGGTAGGATTACTTCTTCAGCCACGTTATCCCAGACAATGCGATCGGGTGTAATAACCCGTACTGTAATGCTCATTGGTGATAATAACGATAATTTTGGCAGATTTCTGGGTTAAGTAACCGCGTTTAGCGGTTACTACTGACTTTTAATTAGCCTTTTTTGAGTTTTTCGCCTTTAGCGATCGCTTCATCGATATTGCCGACCATATAGAACGCTTGTTCGGGTAAGCTATCGAGTTCACCTTTGAGGATCATCTGGAAGCCTTTGATCGTATCGGCGAGGGTAACGTATTTACCCGGGGAACCGGTGAACACTTCCGCCACGAAGAAAGGTTGCGAGAGGAAACGCTCAATTTTGCGAGCGCGGTCAACGGTGAGACGATCTTCTTCCGATAATTCGTCTAAACCGAGAATAGCGATGATGTCCTGTAACTCTTTATAGCGTTGCAGGGTAGATTGGACGGCGCGAGCGGTGCCGTAGTGTTCATCACCGACGATATCAGCTTGGAGCATAGTGCTGGTGGAACCGAGGGGATCTACCGCCGGATAGATACCTTTGGAAGCCAGACCCCGGGATAGTACAGTAGTTCCGTCCAAGTGAGCGAAGGTAGTAGCGGGAGCGGGGTCAGTCAAGTCATCCGCAGGTACATAGACCGCTTGGATGGAAGTGATCGATCCTTCTTTGGTGGAGGTAATCCGCTCTTGCAGGTCGCCTACGTCAGTGCCGAGGGTGGGTTGGTATCCTACCGCAGAAGGCATCCGACCGAGGAGCGCCGATACTTCCGAACCAGCTTGCACGAAACGGAAGATATTATCAATAAATAAGAGTACGTCTTGCTTGTTGACATCGCGGAAATATTCGGCCATGGTCAAAGCAGAGAGACCGACGCGCATTCTCGCTCCGGGGGGTTCGTTCATCTGACCATAAACGAGGGCGATTTTCGATTCTTCGGGGTTATCAGCGTTGATTACCTTCGATTCGATCATCTCGTTGTAGAGGTCGTTTCCCTCGCGGGTTCTTTCACCCACACCGCCAAAAACCGAGACACCACCGTGTTGAATGGCGATATTGTTGATTAATTCCATCATAATGACGGTTTTGCCCACACCAGCACCCCCAAAGAGGCCGATTTTGCCCCCTTGACGGTAGGGGGTGAGCAGGTCAATCACCTTGATACCGGTTTCAAAAACCGTCGGTGTTACTTCAAGATCGACTAATTTGGGAGCGGGACGGTGAATAGGAGAGGTTTCGGTGACGTTAACCGGTCCTTTTTCGTCCACGGGTTCACCAAGAACGTTAAAAATCCGACCGAGGGTGCATTTACCCACGGGAACGCTAATCGCTGCGCCGGTGTCCACGATATCCATACCGCGCACTAAACCATCGGTGGTACTCATGGCAACGGCACGCACTTGGTTGTCACCGAGTAACTGTTGTACTTCACAAGTAACGGATAAATTTTGACCGGCGGAGTTAGTTCCTTTTACGGTTAAGGCATTATAAATACGGGGCAGGTTGCCACTGGGAAATTCGGCATCGATGACAGGACCGATGATCTGGACGATTTTACCAACGTTAGTTTCTGTTGTCGCTACCATTGTTTATGTCTACTCTGGGTTTTAGCTGATAACTCCCACAAGGGGAAAGTCTTAATTTTTTGTAAAATTAGCCAATACTCAGCTTATCACGCTAGGGGATCAGATCAGTTACCAGTGATCAGATGTGAGTTTTCCGTGGACAGTCTGAGCGGTGATCGGTATTAAATGGCAATTTTCTGCTTACTGGTTACTGATCACTGATAAAAAGTAAGGCAGGCCTGAGCCTACCTTAAAACAAAGCGAGGTTGATCAACTTTGGGGATGCCGATGCAGTGGATGAAATTGGTTTCATACCATATATTGGCGATTATAGCAAGGGTTTTGCTGGTTGCATGGATTCAAATAAAAAATAATTTAAAGCTTGACCATAGGGTTTAGTCTATGGATTGAGGGACAAGAACTATCTTCTGTCAAATTTTCAAGGGACAGCTTTAGATAGGGTTTATGGTAGGGGTGCCGGGCCTGCGCCCAAAATGTGTTATGGATATTTCTACAAAACTGAGATGCACTGCCTTCTCAACCGTCCGGGAGAATTGTGCTGTAAGATATCCTCAGTTTAAATTGTTTAGGCTCGCAATCGTAGATGAGAATAAATTTCGGTTGCTTTTGCGGCAATAGATCAATAATCTGAGGAAATTATCGGTTAACTATATGAATTCTGCTAAAATTATCGCCATTATCACGGGAGCGATTTCGATTTTAATCGCCGTTGCCTATTTAATCCTAGTCCAGATTCTGGACTTTCGCACCGAGATGATTCCCGCTCCCCTAGAAGTTATTTTTCCCAGATTATAAAAATCGGGGTTGAAAAATTTTCAACCCCGAAAAAAGCAATTTTTGAGCGGATTAACCCACCGATTGTAACTGTAATTGCGAGAGAATATCGCTCTGCTCGGAGCGCTGATGACTAGAGACTGTCACCACAGCTTCAGCAGTTACATCTAATAGCGCATGGTCTCCAGAATTGACTTTTCCCGATAACATCGCCTCGGCTAAACTATCCTCTAAGCGTCGAGTTAAGGCACGACGTAAAGGCCGCGCACCGTAGCTAGGATCATAACCCTCATTGATGACCAAATCCTTGAAAGCGGCGGTAACTTCCACAGAAATTCCTTTTTCTGTCAATTGTTTGGCTAGATCTGCGATCAGAATATCGGCAATCTGGGTAACTTCTTCGCGAGTTAACTGTCGGAAAACAATAATTTCATCGAGACGGTTGAGAAATTCGGGACGGAAATATTGTTTTAACTCGTCCGTCACCCGATTAGAAATCTGTTGGTAACGCGATTGAGCAAAATCGTCAGCAATCTCGAATCCTAAGCTATTACCGCCTTTTTCGATGACTTTTGAGCCAATATTCGAGGTCATGATAATTAGGGTATTCTTAAAGTCCACCCGACGACCTTGGGAATCGGTCAAATGACCATCTTCTAACAGTTGCAGGAGAAGATTAAAAACATCGGGATGTGCTTTCTCGATTTCGTCAAACAAGACCACTCTATAGGGTTGACGACGCACTGCTTCCGTTAACTGACCGCCTTCATTGTAACCGATGTATCCGGGAGGCGCACCAATTAACTTAGAAACCGTGTGGGATTCCATAAATTCCGACATATCTAGGCGAATCATACTGGATTCCGAGCCAAAGAGCAACTTAGCTAAGGCTTTCGTTAATTCAGTTTTACCCACTCCCGTGGGACCGGCAAAAATAAACGAGGCAATCGGACGGTTAGGATTCTTTAAATTGACTCGCGCTCGACGAATAGCACGAGAAACGGCATTTACTGCCTCCTGTTGACCAATAATCCGCTCGTGCAGTTGACATTCCAGATTTAAGAGCGATTCCGACTCAGTTTCAGTTAATTGGGTAACGGGAATACCTGTCCAAGCGGCGACAATTTGGGCGATTTCCTCCGCATCCACCACCGGAATTAAAGATTCGGGGTTAATTAGGGGTGATTCTTCGCTAACCTCTGCGGGACTTTTACTTTGTAGGGAATAGCGTAGATGGGTGCGGGATCCCGCTTCATCGAGAAGATCGATCGCTTTGTCCGGTAAAAAGCGATCATTGATATAGCGCGAGGATAGATTAACGGCAGCTTCGATCGCTTTTTGATCGTATTTTACCTGATGGAAATCCTCGTAGGTGGCTTTTAAACCCTGTAAAATCTCGATCGCCTGCTCTTTGGTCGGTTCTCCCACCATAACTGGCTGAAAACGTCTTTCTAGAGCCGCATCTCGCTCAATATGCTGTTTATACTCATCGAGAGTAGTTGCCCCTAAACACTGTAACTCGCCGCGAGCTAAAGCAGGTTTAAGCAAGTTAGAAGCATCCATAGCTCCTCCCATGCTACCAGCACCCACAAGAGTGTGAATTTCATCGATAAACAGGATAATACTGCCCGATTTGCGAACTTCCTCCACCACACCCTTTAAACGTTCCTCAAAATCGCCGCGAAAACGGGTTCCCGCCAGTAAAGACCCCATATCGAGGGCAATTACCTGTTTATCCCGCAAAAGTTCGGGAATATCGCCATTATGGATGCGTTGTGCTAACCCTTCAGCGATCGCTGTTTTGCCTACCCCCGGCTCACCCAGTAAAATCGGGTTACTTTTGGTACGACGGCCTAAAATTTGGACAACTCGCTCGATTTCTGGCTCTCTACCGATTACAGGGTCAATTTTGCCATTTTTGACCTCTTGGCTTAAATTGCGACCATATTGGGCTAAAATCCCGCCTTGGGGAGCATTTTTCTGGTCTTCATAGTCACTCTTTGCCGTGAAGCGACCACTAGCGACTTTTTCCCCGGCATTTTTAATTAAAAGGCCGCGAAGTTTGATCAAATCAACACCCTGCATAATTAAAATTTTAGCGGCTAGGGATTCGGGATCGCTGGTGATAGCGAGTAATAGATGTTCAGGTGCGATCGCCTGTTCCCCTAATTGTCGAGCTTCCTGAAATGCTTGCTCGAACATCTTTTTCGCTTTCGGGGTAAAAGGGATATTAACGGGACTGTAACCGGTGCCGCGGCCGGTCATTCCTTCAATCAGGCGGCGACTTTCGTGCAGGGTAACTTTTAAATCCTTGAGAATTAAGGCTGCGGTGGCGGTGGCTTCTCCTATCAATCCTAACAGTAAATGCTCCGTACCGACGACACTGTGACCGGTACGACGGGCTTCTTCTTGGGCGAACATCACCGCTTTGATAGCTTTCTGGTTAAAGTATTCAAACATGATCTACGGCTTCCTGGCTACTGGGCTTTACCTGTTACTGTAACGTTTTCTTTACATTAGCCGGAAGGGGGATATCCGTATCAGCAGGGTGGGTTAGGGGCCAGGAGTGGGGAGATGGGGAGTTTTTGGCTGTGAACAGTAAACAGTAATCAATGAACTGAAAACTAAAATCTGATCACTGTAATTAGGAATCAACTTGACTAAGAGAGGAACGTCTTTTAAAAGGCATTATTTTTTTGATTAATTCAGGTGTAATTAAGCCTTGGGGATAAAAAATAGTTCCCAAAACAATTAAAATTCCAAAAATAATCAAACGACCATCGCGCAAGAAATTCCCCAACCAAATTGGTAAACCATTCACGCCGCCGAGGGCGCGTAAAACTTCGGGCAAAGCAGTTAAAACAATGCCTCCCACCACCGGCCCGACAAAAGTTCTGGAACCACCAATTAAAACAAAAGCCAAGAAAATAATACTAGAATCAAAGGTTCCCTGACGGGAATTCCAAGTATTGAGAAAATGGGCGCTTACCGCTCCCACAACTGCCGCTAAAACTGCCCCGAAAGTGAAGGATAAAACCTTGTGATAGGTGGGATTAATTCCCATGGCCGCAGCCGCCAACTCATCGGCACGAATGGCGTTAAATGCCCGACCAATTTTGATGTTTTCTAACCGGTAGAGAAACAGCATAGTTAGCAATAAGAGGGGCAAAGCCAGCCAAAGGTAGGCTAATTGAGTAGTGAAAGGTTGGGGAATGGCGAAAATACCGACCGCACCGCCGGTTATATCGAGATTAAGGGCAATAATTCTCAAAATTTCTACCCAGGCAATCGTGGCAATAGCTAAATAAATCCCTCGCAAACGTAGAACAGGAATACCTAAAAATATTGCTAATATTCCCGCAATAATGCCAGCAATTAACATTTCTAAAAAGACCAAAGCCAGGGGATAATTGCCACCGGTATTAGTAAAAACTTTCGTGGAAAGAATGGCGGCAACATAACCACCTAAAGCGTAAAAACCGGGGGTTGCTAAGGATAATTGACCGGCCATTAAGGGCAGATAAATTGAAATGCCTAAAATGG
The DNA here is from genome assembly GCF_021300285.1 of Microcystis sp. 49638_E5. NCBI lineage: Bacteria > Bacillati > Cyanobacteriota > Cyanophyceae > Chroococcales > Microcystaceae > Microcystis > Microcystis sp. 49638_E5. The sequence goes on from NZ_JAJTDH010000030.1 coordinate 11,360, forward strand.
ACCCAAAGATCATTGAAACAATTAAAAAACCATAGGTGTTAAAAAAATCAGCCATATTTTCGGTGAGCGGTTATTGGGGGCTTAAGTTAGGGGAGTCAATTAGCTAATTTTATCACCGTTCTCTCCCACCTCATTCTCCAGTAATTCTCGAAATTATCATAATTTTTTACTTGGCACTTTCCCTATATGGTAGCGTTCGCCACCTTAAAGGCAGACGGGATGATCGATGATGGGAAAAGGTATCTTCCTCAACTTTGTCCTGGAAAAAATTCGGGGGAATTTATGAAACAGCAGGATTGGTTACTCGGACTCCTACGGCTGAATTTCCCGATAAAATGGCAGTAGCGAGCGAAAAAGTCCTAGAAGCTGAGGATATCATCAATTTTACTCCAGAAGCAATCCATCAGGTCGAGGTAATCGGTGAGGAACCGATAATGTGGTTTTAAACGTTTTCAATTCGATCCTCTCAGTAATTAAGTAGCTGGTTATAATTAAATTAAAAATGGATTTTAGGTTCGATCCCCCCTGCTCCCCTTGATAAGGGGGGTGCCGATCCCCCCTTTAATCCCCCCTTGATAAGGGGGGCATCTGACAACTTTTAACGCCTACCTACTTAGGTTAGAGAAATGATAGATAAATGAGAGGATCATGAGATAAATATGAAAGTTTTCTGGGTAAAAATTAGTTAAGATAAGGGGAAATTAAAGGATAAACAACTATAGATGTTTACTTCACTCGAACTTTTAACCACTTCCTTTGTTGCTGTGGGATTAGCCGCCGATGCCGTGGCCGTTTCTCTGACCAGTGGCCTGATGATTCGTCATATTCATGTTAATAAGGCTTTGAAAATTGCTTTGTTTTTTGGGGGATTTCAAGCGATTATGCCGATGATTGGTTGGGGTATCGGTCTAACCTGTCGCGATTTTCTTGCCTCTTTTGACCACTGGATCGCTTTTATTATTCTAGGGGCGATCGGCAGTAAAATGATCTACGAAGCTGTTCAAAATGATGACGAGGAAAAAAAATTTAATCCTCTAGATTCCTATACTTTAATCGGATTAGCGATCGCTACTAGCATCGATGCTTTAGTAGTTGGTTTGGGTCTATCGATGATTAAAACTCCCTTACTTTTAGCTTGCACTGTCATTGGTTTTATTACCTTTGTTTTATGTTTTATAGCTGTTTTTATCGGGCATAAATTCGGTAATTTATTTAGCCAAAAGGTAGAAATTCTCGGCGGTTTAGTTTTAATATTAATCGGCGGTAAAATCCTCATTGAACATTTAATCGCCTAGATTATCTCCATTTTTCACTATGCTCCCCCTTTTCCTGACTGTTTTAAGAAGGAAGTAGCCAATTCGGGATAACCTGCCTCAATTAAAGCCTGATCTCTGATGCGGCAGGAATCGCATAAACCGCAGGGTTCAACTTCTCCTTGATAACAAGACCAAGTATCAGCAATGGGAACCCCTAAACTCACAGCACGACGGACGATATCTACCTTACTATCCATCACCAAAGGGGCAATTAATTGGGGTGCTTTCCCTTCTAAACCCGCTTTCGATGATAAATTAGCTAAAGTTTGAAAGGCCTCTAAATACTCGGGACGACAATCGGGATAACCGGAATAATCCACCGCATTAATTCCTAAATATATCGCCTCCGCTTCCCTTGCTTCCGCTAAAGAAAGAGCGATCGAAATAAAAACTGTATTTCTCCCCGGCACATAGGTAATCGGGATAATATTCGGGTTAATTCCCTCTTGGGGAATAGCAATAGATTGATCCGTTAAAGCGGAACCTCCCCACAAAGATAGATTGACTTCGATCAGATGATGTTCTTTAATTTCGAGGAAATTAGCAATTTTTTTCGCCGCCGCTAATTCCCGCTCATGTCTTTGTCCATAACGAAAGGAAAGGGCGATTAATTGATAACCAGCCGCTAAAGCGATCGCTGCTGTTGTCGCTGAATCTAATCCCCCAGAAAGTAAAATAATCGCCTTTTTTGTCATTATCCTAATGTCACCTGTGTTTGTTGATAATTAGCTACTAAGATAAATTGTTTTAGCCACCGCGAACCTAACAAAATCTCCTGAATTGCCTCCCCTGCAAAGACGGGAATTTCGTATTCCTGACCATCAATTCTTACTCTGCCTAAATATATATCAAAAAATGCTTCTCCTTGAGCGGTTATCAATTTATTTTGTCGCAAAAAACGCCAATCAAGACTGTCAGCATCTTGACTATTTATGGCTAAAAACTCGGTAAAACCCGTATCCAGCATGACTTCTGTGGGTAGAATCAATCCATCATCGCCAACTAAATCGATATCAAAATAAATTTGTCCTTTGGTTCCAAATCTCCCTTCAATCATATTCTGCCACTAACTCCAGTTTCATTAATGCCAAAGATGTGATGAATTTTGTCGGGATATTTTGCCCTTGCTTTTTTACTGGCCACTTCTTGATCGGGATCGATAAAATAATCGCCGCTATCGGGTTCGATCGCAATGTACCAACCATAATAATGTTTCATTAACCGGGGCTGTAAACTCTGAAAAATCGGCCAACAACGATGATAAAATTCTAATTGTCGGGCGCGATGTTTGGCCTTTTCTTCCTCTGTAGATTGAATCTCCGGAAAAACTCGACCACGACGCACTACTCGTTCAGAATTGTTGTTAGACATAGTATTTAACCTCTTGTTAGTAAATTAGGGTTTGGGAATTATGAATTATGAATTATGAATTATGAATTATGAATTATGAATTGGGGAGTGGGGAGAATAAATAAAAAGTAATCTCCTGACTTGAAAGAGGGTGTAGGGTGTGGGGTGTAGGGAAGGAAACCTCTTTCATCTGTGGGGGTGAAAATTTTTTCATCGAGACTGACTCCTGATAACTGATAACTGATAACTGATAACTGACTCCTGATAACTGATAACTGATAACTGATAACTGATAACTGATAACTGATAACTGATAACTGATAACTGATAACTGACTAGCGGACTCCTAAAAACTTATGGGTTTGGAGACTGAGGCGCCATTGGGGATGCCGGAGAACATAATTAAAGACTAACTCTTTGCTTTCCACTGTATTCCATTCAGGTTGTAGATATTTAATCACCCCTTCCGATAACTTACTTTCCTGCATAGCTGCCCAGTCTAAATCCTCTGGATTAGCCACGACAATTTTTAACTCATTCACCTGTGCATAAATAGTAGGATCGGGCATTTTATAAGTTTTAGGAGAAAAAGTCACCCAATCGAAAACCCCAGTAAAAGGATGAGCGCCAGAAGTTTCTAAATGTACCCGTAAACCCTGATTTTTTAATTCCTTGGTCAAAGGATCAAGATTGTGCATTAAAGGTTCACCCCCGGTAATCACCACCATAGCGGGGTTAGCCCCTTTTGCCATCTCAACCAATTCCCCTAGGGATTGTTGGGGATAACGGTGGGCATTCCAAGACTCTTTTTGGTCGCACCAGGGACAATAGACATCGCAACCTCCCAAACGGAGGAAAAAAGCATTGCTTCCCGTCCAAAAGCCTTCGCCCTGAACAGAATGGAAAGTTTCGACCACAGGATAGGTACAATGGTTTATGCTAACCGTTTTCATAGAATCAGTATTATAGAAAATATGGACATTCCCCTGAACTTTGCCAAATACATCCAATGGTCTGGCATTGCCACGCTGGTTTTTTTGGTACTTACGATTATCGCTTTTCTCGTCGGTTGGGGAATCCGCTTTCGTCTCGTCGGTGTCACTAGCTTTATGGCTGTGTTGACGGTGGGGATTTTCGGTCTTGGGTTAGGATTATTTACCCGTACCGAAATTCCTGGAGCGGTGAGATTCTCCCTTGTCTATGATAACGGAGCTAATCAAGCTGTTATCTCCCTGCCCAGTACTGTTACTCCCGAGCAAGTGGAAGCAACCCTAAAACAAGCCGCTAGTGACTTGTTTTCGTCCGGTCGCGCCGGTGCTGGCGGTAATAATCAATTTATCATTAGCGCTCGCACTCTGGTTCATCCTCAGCCCGGTTTATCTGCTCCTTTGTACTTAGGACAGATTAAAAAATCCTTCTCCGCCCCGGGGGATAATACACCTGAACTACAGCTTTTTCCCGAAAGTTTCGCTAAAATTAGCCAATAATCCTTGAGGTTGTCAAAAAATGTCCAATGCTGTCGCTGTTTTGCCCCTGTTAATCGCCCCCGCACAAGTGATTCGGGGTGACAATGCCCTAGAAGAATCCACCGGCAAGTTAGGGGATTTGGGCAAACGTCCCCTGGTGGTGGGCGGCGATCGCAATTTAGCTTTTTTGTCATCTCCCCTGAAAAATCTCACTCCTAGCTATCACAGTTATGCCCCCGATTGTTCGGAAAATTCCTTAGCATATTTAAAGGCATCTGTCAAGAGTCATGAGGCAGATTTTATCATCGGTGTGGGTGGCGGCAAGGCCCTCGATACGGCCAAATTACTCGCCCATCAGTGCCATTTGCCGATCGCCACGATTCCCACCTCCGCCGCTACCTGTGCCGCTTGGACAGCCCTATCTAACGTTTATTCTGACGCGGGGGCGTTTCTTTACGATCTGTCCCTAGCCCGTTGTCCGGATTTATTAATTCTCGATTACGGTATTATCCAAACTGCCCCGAAAAGAACCTTAATCGCCGGTATTGGCGATGCGATCGCTAAATGGTACGAGGCCTCCGTCAGTAGCGGTCATTCCACAGAAACCCTGATCATTGCCGCTGTCCAACAGGCCCGGGTTTTGCGGGATATCCTTTTCCAAAAATCCCCGGCAGCTCTGGAAAATATCGGCGGGGAGGACTGGAAACAGGTGGTAGATGCCACCGTTTTATTAGCCGGAGTAATTGGTGGTTTAGGGGGTGCTAATTGTCGTACCGTGGCCGCCCATGCAATTCATAATGGTTTAACCCATATTCCCGCTTGCCATCATGCCCTGCACGGGGAAAAAGTCGCCTACGGCATTCTCGCCCAATTGCGTCTAGAAGAAATAGTTTTGGGCAATCAATTGGCAGTATCGGCCCGGGGGCAACTAATCCAGTTTTATGAACAAATTGGTTTACCGAAATCCCTAGAGGATTTAGGATTAAAAGATGTTTCCCTTGCCCAGTTGCGCCACGCGGCCGCAATTGCCTGTCAGCCTAATTCGGACATTCATCGTTTACCTTTTACGGTTTCCCCCGAACAAGTTATGGCGGCCATGGTTTCCACTACCACTGCCGATACAATGGTGCAGAAAGTTAAAGCTAATTAACGGGAATATTTTCGGGACTTATTAATAAAATGCCCGTTATCAGTCGGAAGAAATTAAATGAATTTGCCGAAAGGTATCCCGAAACCAAATCAGCATTAAAAGAATGGTATCAAAAAATGAAGACAGGACAATTTCAGTCCATAGCAGAATTAAGAACTATTTTCCCCAATGCTGACAAAGTAGGAAAACTGACTGTCTTTAACATAGGCGGAAATAAGATTAGACTCATAGCGGCGATTCATTACAATCGAAAAAAAATTTATATTCGAGAAGTTTTAACTCATTCTGAATACGACAAAAACAAATGGAAGGAGTAAAAAAATGCCGACGATAGATATAGAGAAAACACGGCAAGCCTGGACAAACTTAAAGCCAATACTCTTTATACCCCGTAGCGAATCAGAATATGAACAATTAGTAATTATGTTAGATAATTTGATAGATGAAATAGGAGAAAATGAAAATCATCCTCTTGCTTCTTTAATGGAAATTTTGGGAATATTAATAGAAAATTATGAACAGGAAAATGTTCCCGAATTATAAATGGTAGGGGTGGTGCATTCCCAAATATTGGTTAACCTTGAAATTGTCATGTTTTCAGGGAACACACCCTAGGAAGGGATGCAATCGCCCTAAATCCTTATCTGGCAAAAGACTTAATTGATTAGTTCGTTCTAGTCGGGTGTTGGGTAAAATCGGTAGCGATAGGCCTTCTCCATGGCTCAGGTTCTAGCATATATCGTGTAAATGCGCTAATATTCAAACTAAAGCCGTCCTCAAAAGACGGGGTTTGGAACTCAATTTTTCGATGACGACAATAATCGACGAGTTAAGGCAACAATGGCAAGATCGCCTCTCTCAAACAGAGGATTCCTTAACCGATCGCGAACGGGATACCATTATCAATTGGTTACTCGGTGAAGATAGCCAACGTTGGGAAAATTTAGATGAGAGAGATTTAGCAATCGCTAAACGGGGATTAGTTTATCTTTGGCAAATTTTGCGGCAACGCTATCTCAAAGTTAATCCCACCCGCGCCTATCGTAACCTGATTGATCGTCTCGGTGCTTGTGTCACTCTCCGGCAAAAAATTCGCACTTGGGTTTCCTTAAGTCGCGATCGTCGGCAAGCGGTGGCCGATGTCTTGCAGGAAATTATTCAGGAGATGTTAAATAGCGATCGCTATCTGCAATCCCAGTTAGCATGGATCGCTCGTTGTACCAACGATCAAGCTACTCGTGATCAGCTGCTGTTAGCCACCCTAGAGGAATACGCTCTGCGTCCGATCCGCAATCAACCCCTGTTAGCCTATCGTTTTGTTAATTATCTCCGTCGTCAATCGAGAAGCGGTATCACTAATGTGCCGCGGCAAGAAATGATCCGGATTCTCTCCGATGAAATTAGTGACGATGAGGGGGAAACTAGCTTAAGTTTACTGGATCAAAATGCGATCGCTACCTACGAAGATCAACGCACTTGTCAAGAAGCGCAAATTCAACGGGCAAAAGTTCAAGAGAGTTTTGCTAGGTATCTAGAGGAAAATGTTAGTCCGGAGGCGGTGACTTGGTTTAACCTCTATCTAGGGGGCCAAGGCCAAGATGAGATCGCCAAAGAGATGAATATTCCCATCCAACAGATCTATCGTCTCCGGGAAAAAGTTGGCTATCATGCGATTAAGGTTTTTGCCCTCAAGGAAGGGACAGAATTAATCGCTGAATGGTTACAAATCAGCCCGAAAGAGCATAATTTTGGCTTAACTCTCAGTCAATGGCAAAGTTACTATGCTGGTCTTTCTCCCACGGGTAAAAGCGTTATCGAGGGCTTAAAAGCGGGTAAAACCCTTGAGGAAATCGCTGGCGAATTAAACTGTAAACGCACACAAGTGGTCAAAGAATGGACGCAACTTTATCTAAGCGCCCAAAGTCTTAGGACAAAAACCTAATCAGGAGTCAGGAGATAGGAGTCAGTATTCAGGAGTCAGGAGACAGCTTTTTTTCCCATCTCCCCAATTCCTAATTCATAATTCCTAATTCATAATTCATAATTACCATCCCCTTTTTGATTTTTGACTTCAAGAAATATGTGGATTATTAGCAAAAAAGTCGGGGTATTTACCCATTATTTAACCCCTACGGGTACATTTACCCCCAGCATCGACAAAGCCAGTAAATTTTCTGCTCGGGAAATGGCGGATATTATGGCTAAAAAATACGGCGGAATAGTAGAGGCCATGAGATAATTATGACCATTGGTATTTGGATTTTAGGGGATCAATTATGGACAGGACAAGCGGCCTTAGCTAATTGTCAAGCCTATTCACAGGAAACACCAGTTATTTTAATTGAATCCCACAATCATATTCGACAAAGACCCTATCATCGGCAAAAATTAGTTTTAATCTGGTCGGCGATGCGTCATTTTGCCGAAGAATTAAAAACTTTAGGATGGTCTGTAACCTACGAAGTTGCTGAAGATTTTGAACCGATTTTATCTGCTTGGATTAAGCGATTAGGTATTAAAGAATTACAGATAATGATGCCTAATGATTTGCCTTTTCTTAGATTAATCAAAAATCTCAATTTAGACTGTGCTATAACCCTAATTGATAATAATCACTTTCTCTGGACAAGGACAGATTTTAATAATTGGGCTAAATCTCGTAAAAGACTATTACTAGAGGATTTCTATCGAGAAAGTCGCAAAAAATGGCAGATTTTAATGGAGGATAGTCAACCCATAGGAGGACAATGGAACTTTGATAAACAAAACCGCAAACCGCCCAAGGATGGATTAAAAACAACTGATCCTCTTTGGTTTGAACCCGATGAAATTACCCTTCAGGTTATCGCTGATGTGGAAGCTTTAGATATTCCTAAATATGGAAAAATCAAACCTTTTCGCTGGGCAGTAAACCGCAGACAAGCTTTACAGGTTTTGGAGCATTTTATTACTAATTGTCTGCCCAACTTTGGACCATACCAAGATGCGATGGTAACGGGAGAAGAAACCCTCTGGCATTCCCTACTATCTCCCTATCTGAATCTAGGATTGCTAACGCCTTTGGAAGTGATTCAAGGGGCAGCAATTGCCTATAAAAAAGATAATTTAGCCCTAAATAGCATCGAAGGATTTATCCGTCAGGTGTTGGGATGGCGGGAATATATGCAGGGAATTTATCATTATTTGGGAGAAGATTACGCTAATGGTAATTGGTTTGAGCATCAACAACCCTTACCGGCTTTCTTTTGGGATAGTAAACAAACCGAGATGAATTGCCTCAAACAAGTATTATCACAGGTGGAAAATACCGGTTATGCCCATCATATTCAAAGATTAATGATTTTGAGCAATTTTGCCTTAGTTTTTGGTTGCTCTCCCCAAGAGATTGAAAACTGGTTTCATAGTGTTTTTATCGATGCCTACGATTGGGTAATGCAGACTAATGTACTGGGAATGGGACAATTTGCCGATGGGGGAATTCTCGCTTCCAAACCCTACGCTTCCTCGGCCAACTATATTGATAAAATGAGTGATTATTGTCGGGGTTGTCTGTATAAAAAAAATGAACGAGTCGGGGAGTTTGCCTGTCCTTTTAACTTTCTTTACTGGGATTTTTTGGCACGACATCGAGAAAAATTAAAATCCCAAGGTCGAGTTAATATGATTTTAGGTCATCTCGATCGAATGTCGGCAGCTGAACTTAATCAAATGCGCTGCCAGTCCAACCAATTAAGAGCTATCAGCAGTCAGGAGTCAGGAGTCAGTAGTCAATAGTCGGGAGATTATAGCGTTTTTCACACCTGTGTGGTACATTTAAACTTTTGCTGATTAAGCTTTTCAACATCGATAATGTACCTCTTGCAAACAGGAAACGCTATATCTTTATTTATTCTCCCTTCTCCCCACTTCATAATTCATAATTCATAATTCATAATTCCCATCTCCCCACTTCCCCAAACCCCAAACCCAGTATGATAATTGCTATATGAGTAAATCAAAGGAAAAAAACCGGATTGCCTATCAGGAATTTGGAGATCAAAGCAATTCTCAGGCTTTTGAGCGTTCCATTCCCGAATTACCCCCGAATCAGCAGAATTTGCGAGTACAAACCTCCCGATCTGGTCGGGCGGGAAAAACCGTTACCATAGTTACAGGTTTTCAATGCCAAACCGAAACTCTGACGAAATTATTAAAACAGTTAAAAACTGCTTGCGGAACGGGTGGTACAGTTAAAGAAAATGCCATTGAGATCCAAGGAGATCATCGCCAAAAGATCCTACAAATTCTCATTGAATCGGGTTACAAAGCCAAAATTAGCGGAGGATAGCTAAAAATGATGATTCCCTCTTGGTTGCTTATCGGTGTCGTCGGATTTTTGGTAGCGTTAGCTGGGGGATTACTCAATTCTCGCGATGTGCGTTGGTTTGCGCGTTTGCGTCGTCCCGATTGGTTAACCTTTGAAGGATTAATCCCTCTTATCTGGACAATTATCTATATTTGTGGGGCAATTTCTGCTTATTTAGTCTGGGAAGCTCAACCGGCTAATCGCTGGTTTTTGATGGCTTTTTATCTGTTGGTGGAATTGACTATTACTGCCTATACTCCCGTCACCTGTAAACTACGCAGTCTCAAAGCGGGAACGATTATCGGAGGTACGGGTTTTTTCTTGGGTTGTCTTCTGGTGCTATTGGTTTTCCCTGTTTCTTCTTGGGCGGGCATCCTACTCTTACCCTACCTGATTTGGAGTCCGATCGGTACCTATGTGACTTGGGAAATGAGTCATCTCAATCCTCGGGATGTATAGACAGGTAAAGTGGGATGGGTTAAAAATTAACACATCCCACAGATATTATTGCCATCTACCAACTTTAAAATCTAGACTGTTTTTTTTGCTCTAACTCGCTCTACCCTGCGAGGAATGGAGCAATCAAGGAAGTTAGGAACCTCTTGACGACAGTGAGGACAATACCAGTAGGCACGACTAGCCACAAGGTGACGAAGGGTAATTCCCGAACAAATAGGGCAGCTGTGCATGGATTGTTAGACTAATTTTAAACGTTTTTAAAATTGTCCTACCTCCTGAAATAATCTTAAACAAAATCGCCGCTCTTTAACTCTAACTTTAGGTAGAAACTGGGTATTTCTTTCGGTACATTTCCCAGAAAATACCTAAGAATGAGGACGGAAAAGATGGGAATGTTGCGGGTGATAAAGTTGCGATCGAGTTCCTGTAATCTGGTTTAAAGCGGGACTAATTAGATAAAGGGTAGTTCTAGTTAAATTTTCCCGATGGGTTAATTGGGCCATCTCTGACAGGGGGACAACCCAGATTTTTTCGTCGGGCCAACCGAGACGGAAACAAACGGCCACCTGTTGCTCTGGCTGGTAGTATTTTAGGAGTTTTTCCTGGGCTTTGTCAACATGACGGGCGGCTAAATATAGGCATAAACTGGCTTTATGGGCGGCTAAAGAGGCTAATTCTTCACTTTCTGGCATGGGAGATGCTTTTCCTTCCACCCGGGTTAGAATAATTGTCTGGACTAATTCCGGAATCGTTAATTCTAGGGCCAATTTGGCCGCTAATCCTTGGAAGGCACTAATTCCGGGGATTAGCTGAAAGGGGATATCTGCTGCTGTCAAAAGCTCAATTTGCTCTTGGATGGCACTATAGAGACTTAAATCCCCCGATTGCAGTCGCACCACCGCTAAACCCCGACGCACGCGATCGATCATTAAAGGGATAATTTCCTCTAGGGTGATGCTACTGGTGGGAATTAACTCAGCATCTTTAGGAGTGTCCTCAAGAATTTGTTTGGGGACGAGGGAATCAGCAAAGACGATAACATCGGCTTTTTGGAGAATTTTATAGGCTTTTACCGTCAATAATTCCGGATCTCCGGGTCCTGCACCAATAAAATAGACGGCCGGGGAGAGCGCAGAGGAGTCCATTAAAGTCATACTAAATCCTGTTTAAAAGGGGTGTGGGGTGTGGGGTGTGGGGTGTGGGGATGTGGGGATGTGGGGAGAATAAATAAAAACAATCTCCTGAATCCTGAATACTGAATCCTATCATTAACCTGAACATTTGTATTTAATTAGGGTGAATGACTATAATTAATGATAAAGCACGGTCAGCATTAACAATGATTAGCGATCAATCCCTCCCCCCCCAAAATATTGAAGCGGAAGAATCTATCTTAGGTGGCATTTTACTAGATCCAAAAGCTTTAGGTAGAATCAGTGATTTTTTAATTCCAGAAGCTTTCTATGTGAAAACCCATCAAGATATTTATCGTGCGGCGCTTGCTTTACAAGGGAAGGGAAAACCGACGGATTTAATGACGGTTAGCAGTTGGTTACAAGATAATCATCTGCTGGAAGAAATCGGGGGAATGCCGCGATTGTTACAATTAATTGAGCGCACTGTCTCGGCTGCCAACATCGATCGCTATGCTGAATTAGTGATGGATAAATATATGCGTCGTCAGTTAATTTCCACCGGGGGAGAAATTATCGAGTTAGCCAGGGATACGACGCTAGAATTAGAAAATGTTTTCGATGAATCGGAACAAAAGATTTTTCGTCTCACCCAAAAACGACCCCAGGAGGGTTTAATTTTTCTGGGGGATACTTTAATTGAAACTTTTAACGAAATTGAGAAAATGCAGGAGACGACCACTCTACCCGGTATCGAAACTCAATTTTATGATCTCGATGCGATGACCAGTGGTTTACAACCCTCGGATTTAGTTATTATCGCGGGTAGGCCTTCCATGGGAAAAACTTCTTTTGCTCTTAATATTGCTTATAATATAGCTCAACAGAATTTACCTGTAGCTGTCTTTAGTTTGGAGATGTCTAAGGAACAATTAGCCCAACGTTTGTTATCGAATGAGGCTAAAATCGAAAGTAATCGGATTCGCTCGGGCCGTTTGGGACAAAATGATTTAGAGAAGGTTCTTGGGGGACTAGAAAAGTTATTAAATTTGCCTATATATATCGATGATAGTGCCAATTTAAGTGTAATTCAAATGCGTTCCCAAGTGCGGCGTTTACAGGCAGAAAAAAAGGGGCAAATGGGATTAGTTTTAATCGATTATCTGCAATTAATGGAAGGGGGAGGTGATAATCGCGTTCAGGAAATTTCTAAAATTACCCGCAGTCTTAAGGGTTTAGCGAGAGAAATTCATGCTCCAGTAATTGCTCTTTCTCAGTTAAGTCGCGCTGTGGAATCTCGCAATAATAAAAGACCGATGATGTCCGATTTACGCGAGTCGGGATGTTTAGCGGGTGATAGTTTAGTTGAGTTAGCCGCTCCTCGTGCTAAAGTGCCAATTTGTCAGTTAGTGAATTGCTCTAATTTTACGGTTTTTGCTCTTAATGAGGAAACAATGAAATTAGAAAAAGCACTGGTAACTAAGGTATTTTCCACAGGATTTAAGCCAGTTTTTCGATTAACAACTCGTTTAGGTCGCACGATTAGAACTACAGCCAATCATAAATTTTTGACTGTCCACGGTTGGCAAAGATTAGATGAATTAAATATTGGTAATTATATCGCTTTACCTCGCTCTCTTAGTAATTCAGACCTAACTTTTAATTGGGATGAAGTTATGGCAATTCAAGCGGATGGAGAGACAGAAGTGTATGATTTAACAGTAGATAAACTGCATAACTTTATTGCCAATAATATCATCGTTCATAATAGTATCGAACAGGATGCGGATTTAATTATGATGTTATACCGAGATGAATATTATAACCCCGATAGTCCCGATCGAGGTGTGGCTGAAGTAATTATTACTAAGCATCGTAATGGTCCCACCGGCACAATTAAGCTACTTTTTCAACCAGAATTTACCAAGTTTCTTAATCTTAAACAAAGTCGCTCTAGTTATTAAAATGCAAGCAACTATTAATTATAAAACTCCCAATTGGCTCTTAATACTTTTGGCAATTATCCTAACTCTCGGTGTGGTTTTTCGTTTGGCAAATATCGATAAAAAAATCTATTGGCATGATGAATCCTACACCACGATTAGAACCACTGGTTATCAAGCAAAGGAAATCGCTGATACTATCTTTCAAAATCGTCTTTTATCTACCACAGAATTAGGAAAATTTCAACAACTGAAACCCGAAAGTAATGTTTTTGATACAATAAAATCTCTCGCTAAAGAAGACCCTCAGCACCCACCTTTATACTTTATTATCTCTCGCTATTGGGAAAAAATATTCGGTTTTTCTCCCGTTTCTTCCCGCAGTTTAGCGATTTTTTTTAGTCTTCTCTCCCTGCCATTTATTTACTATCTATCCCTAGAATTATTTGCAGCAAAATTAACGGCAATTTTAGCAGTAATTTTATTGGCACTTTCTCCAGTTGATATAATATTTGCTCAAATGTCTCGTCAGTATAGTCTTTTAGTTTTGTTAACGATAATCAGTCAATTAATGCTGTTAAAATGTCTCAAAAAAAGAACTCTTGTTAATTGGTCTTTATACACCTTCTCTAATACTCTCGGACTCTACACCCATCTCTTTTTTATTCTCAACTTATTTGCTCAAGCAGCCTTTATACTTTGGTATCTTGTTATGAAACCAGAGCGAAAAAATAACTTGATATTTTTCCTGTTATCTGGGTTAACAATGATAATTTTATATATACCCTGGTTACAGGTTTTTTTAACTAACTCTCAAAGGGCCTTTAACTCCACCAGTTGGGCTGCCGTTAACTATCTCGATTGGGGATTGTTTGGTAAATTATGGCTCTTAACTTTTACTTCTCCATTTAGCGATAGCGATTTTGGTTTTAATAACATCTTCACCTATATATATAGACTAATTTTTTTAATCTTAATTATCTATGCTTTTTATCGAGTTTATCGCTACAATAACCCGATGGCTTTTACTTTTCTGATTACCTCAACCCTAGTACCTTTCCTAGCTTTAGTCATTCCCGATCTAATTTTGACTACCACTAGATCAACTGTCACCCGTTATCTAATTGCATCCTTTCCCACTATCTATATAACTGTGGCTTTTTTCTTGTCACAATTGCTTAATCAAGGTAGAATTTTAGGTAAAATTATCTTGACTTTTTTGTTAACTGCTAGTATAGTATCGAACTTTAATAATGCTCTTTCCGAAACCAGTTGGGCAAAAGTTCCTAGTTATTGGAATGGAGAAGTTGCCAGAAAAATCAATGCTGTACCCAATGCCATTATTATCAGCGACGAAGGTAATGACTGGACTAACTTAGGTGATTTGCTTTCCCTTAATTATCGTCTTAATGCTGATGTACAATACTTCCTGACTACCACTAACCCCGATACCGATAAGTTAAAAGAAGTCCTAGAAATTCCCCGCGTCAACTTATTTCTTTTTCGTCCTTCCAATCGGTTATTACTGGCCCTAGATCAATTCGATATTCGTCTTGATTATTTCTATCCCTATGGTCAATTGTGGCGAGGGAAGAAATAGGTAAATATATATTTTGGGTCAATCTAGCCTGAAAGAGTTGAGCAAAGCTGTTATCATAACCAGTTAAAAGCGTTAATCTTCACCTTTAACGAAATGACTTTTCTAATTCCGACCAGCATTTGGCGGCAAATTCTTAAAAAGCTACCCATACTACTATTCTTAGTATCTTTTCTAATAGTCCTACTATTAGGCTATTTTTCTGCTGCTTTCTCTCAAAGTCGAGATCCTGATATCCGCGGTGTTTGGATTACCACCAACGACACAGCCATGCTGATGGATAGGGATAAACGACAACAGGCGATCGAGCAATTAGTTAATCTTAATTTTAATGCCATCTATCCCGTGGTTTGGAATTCCGGTTATGCTCTCTATCCTAGCGCGATCGCTCAACGGGAAGGAATACAGCCTTTTGTGCCTACGGGAGCGCAGGGACAAGATATCTTGGCAGAATTGGTGGAACAAACCCGTGGAAGGGGATTATTAGTCATTCCTTGGTTTGAATTCGGATTTATGGCCCCTCCCACCTCAGAATTAGCCTTAAAACATCAGGACTGGTTAACCCAAAAACGCGACGGGGGGACCACTTGGGTGGGGGCAGCCGGTGAGGTGGTGTGGTTGAATCCCTTCCGTCCCGAGGTGCAGAATTTTCTGCGGGAATTAGTCTTGGAAGTGGTGAGACAATACGATATTAACGGCATCCAATTCGACGATCATCTGAGTTTACCCAACGAATTCGGCTATGATCCCTATACTATCGCCCTTTATCAACAGGAAACCGAAAAAACGCCCCCGGCTAACCCCCGGGATCCCGAATGGACAAAATGGCGGGCCGATAAAATCACCGCTTTTCTGGCTAATCTCAAAGAATCAATTGAGGCAATTAAACCGAATATACTGCTTTCGATCGCCCCTAATCCCTACGAATTCGCCTATAATGGTCATTTACAGGATTGGCTCGGTTGGGTGCGGCAAGGATTAGTCGACGAGTTAATTGTACAGGTTTATCGTCCTGATCTGCCCAGTTTTCTCAAACAAATAGAGCGTCCCGAAATTCAGGAAACCCAGCAAACTATCCCCACCGGTGTGGGAGTTTTGACCGGTTTACGCAATCGACCGATTGCCCTACCCTTTATTGAAGAAAAGGTATTGGCTGCTCGTCAACGGGGTTTAGGGGTGATTTTCTTCTTTTATGAAAGTCTCTGGCAGCAAGCTTTGGAACCTCCAGAAACCAGAAAAGCGGCAATTCAAGCGCTGTTTTCCCAACCCATCACTCCCCGTCTTCCCGTGGTGGAAAATATTCCCTTAGTTAGTACACCTGAACCTGCTGACCAGCCAAGATTAACTCCCACACCTCCCCCCTTAGCGCCGGACGGGATCGAAATTCCTGTTATTCCCCCTCCGGGTAGTTAATAGCAATTTTTGCCCATCAAAATTATACTAAATCCTGTTTAAAAGGTATAGGAGAGTGGCGGTTTTTTTTCAGTGTTGCCAAAGGCACGGCGTAGCCGTCCAGTAAACAGTAAACAGTGAAAGGCTGCCAGCTAAAAAGCTTGTCAAGATTGCCGAGAAGCAGCATTTATTCAGAGTAAATCTTCCAGTCCTATGGTGATATAATTTTGAGTTTGATTGGGATTTTGGATAAACCTAACGACGATTTTATCTCGTTCTTCTAATAGGGTTTCTAGGGTTAATAAATCTGATTCTGTAGGTTGAGAGAGAATTTTATATAAGGTACTCTCACTCAAATTATAGTCTGGCTCATTTTCTTTGGCAATCTCACTAATTTCGTTGCGATTATAAAAAATAATTCCTCTGAATTGCACAAATATTTGTGCATTTTGATAGTTTTTCTGGGGATTAGCATGATTATTGAGAGTCAGAAGCATATAGATTCTATTCATCCCGCTTTGAAATTTACCAGCAAGCTGCTTTAATGTGCTTTCTTTGCCTTTTTTTGCCTGTAGGGATGCTTTGAGTTCAACTAAACAAATTTGCAGATGATAATTGAGAAATTTACCAGCATCATTGACTTTTCTCTGTAAAACTAATATAGCTTTTTCAGGGGTTTTGCCAGAAGCAGAGATACCGGGTAACTCTTTTTCTAAATTGATAACCCAGATTTTATCTACTTCTGTAGATATATTTTTGTCATTTTTAGGCGATAACTGTAAGTGATTAATAACTACTTTCTTTAAATCGCTCTTATTTGTTTCTAGAATTTGAATATACTCATCCTGACTAAGGCAGATTTCTTCAATAAAACCCTGTTTTTCTAAAGCTTGATGAAACTCTTGTCTAAGGGAAAATATTTCTTTTTTTGAGTTAGACTTACTCATTCTCTGCTAAATAGATATGATTGGTTAAAATTTCTCCAGATTTCTGCACGGAGTTGATAACTTCTGTAAAATTACGAAAATAAACACCATATTGACTGGTTCCATAATCAATAATTTTATCACCTGTGAAAAAGTAAACCCCTAAGTCTTCTTTAGCAATTGAAATTTCTGGATTTAAATTTTTTAATTGATTATCTTCAATAATTTTTGTGACATCAACATCATAACTTTTTAAGGTATGAAGATAAACATAATTGTTGAGAATATCGGTTAAAATCGGGCTATGGGTGGTGATCAAAACCCGATTATTATGCTCGGTGACAAATTGAACTAAAATATCCATTAAGCGAATTTGATTTTCGGGATGCAAATTAACTTCTGGTTCATCTATCATCAAAAAATTGTTTTTTTCCTTGGCCCAATATTTGAGATAAAGATACAAGATAGTCAACTGATTGACTGAAGATGAAGCTAGATACATGGGTAAATCTTTGCTTTCATCGAATTTAAAAGAAAATTGAATAGGTGCGATCGATTCTAGACTAGAAATCGTGATTTCTCCTCCCATTAATCCG